>JAIFNI010000308.1 GCA_020047785.1 Clostridia bacterium | reverse complement strand
GATTCAGAAATAAACGGGAGGCGCCCGGACATCTGATGATTGATTTCAGTGTAAGTGCATCAAACACACTTGTCAGGTCCAACAGGTGGAATCATGTTTGAAATGAAGAAAGGAAAAACCAATGAGCAAGTATGACATTGCCGCCTACATCTGGCCCTCCTACCACCGGGATGAACGCTCCCTGCAATTCTGGCCCGCAGGCATCGGCGAGTGGGAGACAGTCCTCAAGAACAAACCTAAATTCGAAGGACACCAGCAGCCGAGAAACCCCCTCTGGGGACCGGTGAACGAGGCAGATCCTTACGTAATGCAGATGCAGATCGACGCGGCAGCCGATCATGGCGTCAATGTTTTCATTTATGACTGGTACTGGTACGACAGGCGGCCATTCCTCGAGGGTTGCCTGAATGATGGCTACCTGAAGGCAAAAAACAATGATCGGGTGAAGTTCTACCTGATGTGGGCGAATCACGATGCCAGCACACTCTGGGATATCCGGATTTCCGATGAGGGCGACCGGACCGTCTGGCTGGGCAGTGTGGACCGGCCAGAATTCGAAAAAATCTGCCTGCGGCTCATCGAACGGTATTTTTCGCATCCTTCTTACTATCAGATAGACGGAAAGCCAGCGTTCATGTTCTATGACCTTGATTCGCTGATTCGGGGACTTGGAAGCGTGGAGAAAACGCGTGAAGCACTCGACTGGTTCCGTAAAAAAGCGGTGGAAGCGGGCCTTGGTGGGCTTCATCTGCAGTGTACACTCAGAAAACACATGGGGTACAACGTCACCGGCGTGGCCGGCGACAATGTCGGGGTGCAGCAGGAGGTCGTGGAAGCCCTGGGCTTTGACGGACTCACCCATTACCAGTTCTGTCACTTTGCCGATATCGACAGGGACTATATGAACATCATGGAGGATGTCGTCGGAGAATGGAAGGAAGTGGATGAAGCCTATTCGGTTCCTTACTTCCCGCATGTATCCGTCGGCTGGGACAACAATCCGCGGTTTCTGAAATTCCGACCGGGGATCGTAACTGGGAACGAGCCCGTCAAGTTCGAAAAGGCGCTCCAAATGGCCCGTTCCTATGTGGACGCGCATCCAGACCAGGCGCCCCTCATCACCCTCAACAGCTGGAATGAATGGACGGAAACCAGTTATCTCGAACCCGATGATCTGTACGGGTATGGATATCTGGAGGCAGTGCAGCACGTTTTCATGGATGATTCCGGGAATTGAACAGAGAACGCTGGACCATGACCGCGCATAACTTGCCGTTATCCAATCTCCATTGCTTCCCACGGAGGTGCTTATGAAGCCCTATGATCTGGTAGCCAAAACAATCCGTGGCCAGAATCCCGGCAGAACACCTGTCTACGGATGGGTCTATGAGAACCTCAAGAATCAGATCAAGGAAGCATATGGCTCCATTGAAAACTTTGAGGACCACTATGAATTTGATATGGCGCATATCTTTGGCGGTCCCTACCCCTTCGACATGAAGGCGATTGACGGCTTGAGGGAGAAAGGAAACGAAATCACACCGGAAGTCCTTCTAGATATTCCTTTGAAGCCAGTGGACCGCATGGAGGATTATGCAGACATCATCACCGCGCTTGCGCATCACAGGAAGCAGCGGGATCGGTTTTGCTACATGCAGACACCTGGGATTTTCGAGTGTCTGAATGGTCCCTTCGGGATTGAGGACCACCTCTGCCATCTGGCGCTGTATCCGGAAGAATTGAAAATAGTATATGAGAGACAGGCGCACTGGAACGCCAAATTCGCTGAAAACGCGCTGGAGCTCGGAATCGACATGGTTCATGTGTCCGATGACTGGGGTGCCCAAAGAAGCCTGCTGTTCAGTGTGGACATGTGGTGGGAGATGATTTATCCCTATCATAAAATCATCAGCGATGCCGTCAAGGCAAGAAACGGTTTTCTGAGCCTTCACTCCGACGGCTGCATTCTTTCGGTGCTGGATGGAATTGCAGATCTCGGATATGACGTCGTTCACCCCTGGCAGGAATCGGCTGGCATGAGCTATGATGCCTATCTGGAAAAATTCAGCGATCGATTCGGCATTCTGGGCGGTCTGTGCATTCAGACCACTTTGGGTTTCGGGGACTATGCGCGGCTTGAGGCGGAAATCCGGAGAGTGTTCCAGCTTTTGAAGAACAAGCGTTGGATGTTCTGTACCACCCATTTCGTGCAGGACCATTGCTCGACGGAAGAACTGGCTTTTGCTTTTGATCTGGCCGTGAAACTGGCCAGAGGGTGATAAAACCGGTTTGCCGACACCTCAGCCATCCCCTCACTCGAACCGGTAATTCATTTCGACCGTCAGATTGTATTGCACGCCATCTACCTGTTCGGTCCAGGTGAAGCGCGCAAAGAGGTCCGTTCCGACATACCGGACGACCTCAAGAATGACACCTCCTTCACCGAAGCCTCCGACCTCCACGGTCACGACGCTCTTCCCGTTCAACCCCATCACGTTGACGGCATTGCCCGTGTCCGAGAACCCTTTCAGCCTGTCCATGATGTCTTCGACGTCTGTCGGCAGATAATCCTGGTAGGCGGACAAGGCATCCGCGCCTTCCATCGCCTCCATTTCCGGGAGATCCGCCTCTTCCCCCGCTGCGTCCGGGTTGACGAACCACTGCGGCAGCAGCACCGGCGGGGTCATCTTCACGTCCTGCGACTTCGTCACGATTTTTCCATCCGCATCTTTTGTCCGGACCTCGGTGGTCCCCTCGACCCACGGCTCACCGGTGATTTCCGGCGGCAGCCCCGGGAAGAGCATCAGACTGTCGACACCTGGGTCGAACTTGATTCGCGGGATGCTCCCCATGACCCGCATCAGGCCGTTCACCGCGTTGATCTCATCCGGACTCAGCCCCATAGCGCCGAGGTCCGCCCCGTTTTCCAGAATGGCCTGTTCTTCGGCATTCAACCCGAAATCAGCCCCGTCCAGTCCCTCCATGCCTTCCAAATCCTTGAGTTGCCCCAAAGCATCGTTCAGCTGCCCCAAACCGGCCGTCCCCGGGAGCAATCCGCCTGGCGTCAACTGTGTCCCTGCCTCTGGGGTGCTGTTATGAAAAAATATACCCGTCGCACTTGTCTTTTCTTCACGGTAACTTCCTTTCGCGGCACTTGAAGCCTGAAAGCTGTAGTCGACGGCCATTTCCTGAACCAGATAGGTTTCCCCGGTCATCGCATTGAGCAGACCCTGGAGATCATCACTCCCCTGGATGCTCAGCTTCTCGACCTTCTCCTCGGATTCCCAGCGAATGTTCTTTTCACCGGATTCCTTCGCATTGTCCCATTTTTCCGTGTAGGTGACCTGCATGGTTCCGGTTCCCTTTGTCAATTTCTGCGCACCCAAGGCGTACTTGTACACCTCGACCGCCTTCATGTCCGCGTTGAACAACAGAATGTGCACATAATCAGCCGGATGCTTCTCGAAGTCCAGGCTGTAGTGACTCATTTCGTTGGAAGGACCCATCATCCAGGTCATCTTGTCATTTTTCATGATGCCGATTGCCATGCCGGCCTTGTTCGACACATCCGAACCCATGTTGTTGAGAATATTGAGTCCCTGCTTCGGGTCCAGCGTGGAGACACCGAGCATGACATGATGGATGTCGAATGGCATCATGTCCGCAATCTGCCACGCCGAAAGCTTCAATTTTCGAATCTCCTCACCGGTCTGTGACGTTTCTGCAATGAGTGTATAAGAGGGTACCCCGTCCGCGTCGCTCAGGCTTCCGGTCGTATCATCGGCGCCGCACAGGCACATGAAGAATTTGGCCATGTACGTCCGAAAGCCGGCTTCATCCGTTCCGGCCTGCAGCGCCTTGTTCATATCCGGCGGACCCATATGTTCGGACAAATAGGCATAGATATCCTTCACATAGGAGGTTTCTCCAAGCACCTCGGTCACATACAGAAAATACTGGTACCAGGATTTCATCTTCTCATCGGACAGGGCGAAGTAGGGCGTATCGATGAGATTGTATAGATGCGGCGCATACCGATGCTCGTAGTTCAGATCCGGAAAGGCAAAGTGCACACCCCAGGCCGAAGTTGCCTCCCGGAGCCATTCGACCTCAAAAGAGGATGCTCCGCCGTCCACGGCCATGCCTGTGAACAGGTAGAACACTTCCTCCAGCAAACCTCCGACCAATTCGTGCGCACCGGCATTCGGATTCAATTCGAGCACGCGAACTCCCTGTGTGAAATAGGACTTGGCGGATACACAGGCAGGCAGGTTGCTGTTTACATATACGACGAGTATTTCATCATATTCTCCCAGAACCTGTTCGAACTTTGCACCAGCAAGAACGACGGCGCTCCTGAGCATATCCAGCTTCGCCTGCAAAACGGAATCCTTCAGGTAAAGCAAGGCCGCCTGATATTTGAAGCCCGGCACTTCGAAGATCATCTTGTCATGGAGGTTTTCTTCCGCATGGACAACGGTCACGAAGTTGTCCGCAAATGCTCCCCATATGGCGGAAACCGTTCCAACCATCTTCTGCCCCTTGCTTGCAGACAGCCTTGGCTCCTCGCAGGGAGTTTGCGCTTCACCAGCGGCTGCGGCAAAATCTCCCGACACCTGTGCAATCACATCGGCGGGAAGCACAGCCTTCTTCAGCATCCCTTTTTCCTGCTCGCTCAGTTGTGATTCGTGATCAAGCATCCATTGCAGGGAAACGGAAAGATCCACCGGCTCCTTCCACAAACGTTTCCCATTCAAACCCATGAAGTAGGCCGGGTCGTAAACCATGGCGACATGCCGCACATGATAATCGTGCTCCGAAAGCTTCCCTGCCAGAACGTCCTGCTTCATGGCAGACAGGATATGCGGCTTTCCTTCGTGATCATCCCCGTCCCCTGCCACTTCGTATCCGAGTGTTTCCCATGCGTCCGTCAGGGCGTTCGTTTCCGTCAGGGAATTCGATTCCGTCACGGCTGAATTGCCGGTTACAGCCTGATCAAGATTTGCCTGCGCGGCGTCAAGAATCTGTGCATCCGATTGCCCGTTCGAGGCATCACCCGGCTGACCGGATGACGGTTCGGATGACTGAATGCCGGACATAGTCCCGGTTGCATTGCCGGAAGGTGTTTCCGATGCTTTTTCAGACGAACTGCATCCCACAAAAATGATGAGCAGGATAAAAAACAATCCGAACAGCCATTTTGCATTTTTTGCCATGAATACCTCCAGACATGCAGCATGCCCCTTCCTTGGAAGGCCGGTTCACAGAAGTTTCAGAGAAGACATGTACCAGCTGCACTCATTATATCATTTCATTTTCATCTGCCGGGCATTCCGAACCTGACAATGAGGTTTCCAGACTCCCGAAGCCTGCCCCCCTGTCACACCGGCAATTTCATCGCTCAGGCCACCCAATCACTCACTCTGCACATTCGCATCAGGCCACCCAATCACTCACTCTGCACTTTCGCAAAATCCACTTGTCGAACGCTTTTCACACTGGTACAGTGGAAAAGGCATGATGAACCCGTCATGACTTTCCGAAAAGAGGCACACGCATGGCAGAAGCAGCTGAGAAGACAATGGTTCTGAAGCTCCCGAAGTGGAAACTGGTGATGTTCGCGCTTGGACAGCTGGGCTGGTCTCTTGCGAGCTGGGCGGTGTCCAATGCCTTGAGCGCATTCTTCCTTCCGCCCGAAGGCACAGGCGGTTCCCTGTTTCCGGTCTTCATTTTTCAAGGCGCCGTCATGGGCATCGCCACGGTCATCGGACTCATCAACATGGGCGGCCGCATCTGGGATGCCGTCACCGATCCACTGATTGCCAACCTTTCCGACAAGAACAAGTCCCGGTTCGGACGCAGGCGCATATTCCTCGCAATATCCGCCGTCCCGACCGCGTTATTCGCCTTCCTGGTCTTCGTGCCGCTGATGAGCGGGACAAGTTCCGGGGGACAACTCATCAACAGCGCCTGGCTGGTCGCGACGATCACGCTCTACTATTTGTTCATCACCATGTACTGCACCCCATACAACGCGCTGATTGCCGAACTCGGGCACACACCGGCGGAGCGTCTCGGCATATCCACCGCCATCTCCATCACCTGGGCCCTGGGTTTCGTCATCGGCAATCTGGTCTGGATGATCGCGCCGGTGCTGCAGCAGGCGCTCGGACTGGCTGCGGATGCTTCCGGCTATGCCAAGGCCTTTCAAATGACACTCGGCCTCTTCTCGCTGGTTTCCGCCATTCTCATGCTCCTGCCGGTCATCTTCATCAACGAGCAGAAATACGCCGACGCAAAGCCCAGTGACCTGAGTCTCATCGAATCCATCAAATCCACGTTCAGCAACAGGCAGTTCCGCTGGTTTGTGGCGTCCGACCTTCCCTATTGGGTGGCGCTGAACTTCATCCAGCAGGGCATGCTCTATTTCTTCACGGTTCTGCTGGGTCTGGATCCATCCTTCGCCGGAACTGCCGCCGTAGTGATGTTCTTCCTGTCATACGCCTTCTACTGGCCGGTTGTCGCATTGTCCAAAAAATTCGGAAAGAAGATTGTCGTCATTGCCGGATTTTCCGTATTCGCACTGGTCTTCACCCTGTGTCTCGTGCTTGGTTGGCTGCCGCTGGCCAATGAAATCCAGGCATGGATCATTGTCGGACTTGCGGCTCTTCCCCTCGCCATCTTCGGCATCCTGCCAAACGCCATCATCGGCGACATCGCAGACAGTCACGCTGTTGAAACAGGCAGCCACCAGGGCGGCATGTTTTACGGCGCCCGCACCTTCATGATGAAAGTGGGCATTTCCCTGGCCAACCTGATTTTCCCTTCACTCCTGCTGCTTGGACGCAGTGCGGAGAATCCGCTGGGCATCCGGCTTGCTGCCGCATCCGCCATTGGATTCAGTCTTCTCGGGCTTTTTGCCTTCCTGAAATACAATGAAAAGCATGTGCTCCGGGTGCTGGCAGGAGAAGAAGCCTCCCGTCGCTGATTTGCACGGTGATCTATACGCTGATTTCCATGCCGGCCTCGCCGCTGGCGCCCTGGTACCGCAATCCGCCTTTCCAGTCGGTCAGGCGGATTGTGACGCGCGCGCCGATGCTCTCGATGATCACCCGATCCATCTGGCCATCAACAGGCGCCCTCAGCTTGCCGCCGCCGGACATCTCCGCCTGGAATGCAAGCTCTCCGGCCGGACCTCTCAAGAGCCCCCGGCATTGGCCGGCATCCTTGTCGATTTCCCAGCGAACCAATTTTGAGAAATTATACGTGGCAAATCTCGCCTGTATTTTGGAGAAATCGGAGAAATAAGCGAAAAATCCTGGGAATGAAGTCCCCATGAATGGAATCCTGGCGTGAGAAAAGACGAAGGAAGCGTTTCCCTGATCGAAATGACTGGCCTGAACCCAGACATATTCCTTTGGAAAGGACCGGCCGTAATCCTTTTCGATGTATCCTGCTCCTCCCTCGAAATCGAGAAACTCACCGTCGAGGGTCAGTGAACCGGAAATGCCATGGGACAAGTGGATGATCACATGATTGCACTCCATGTCGGGGACAAAGGAAAACGGCCCCATGATCCCCGGATGAAGCAAACTTGTCGGATAAGCACGGCAATCGGAAAAAGTCAGCGAACCGTTCACCTCGCCGACATCAGGCTGTGACAGGTCGACCCGAAGACCGCCCGATGAAAACCGGTTGCCGCAGATGGTCACATCCAATTGGTCGACAGCGGCTGAAAAGCAGTCATAGGGAAAATCGAAATAGTAGGTTCTGCCATTTGCGGCATTTATGACCTGTACAAAACCATGGCGCAGACCCGCAGGTGTGACCGCCATGCCGGGAATCAAGGCAACCGCATGCCTGCGATCCCGGCTGATGCATTTGAAATACCATCCTTCAAAATAGGTGCCGTGTTTGCCGGCCCCCAGAAAAAACGCCGGATTCTTCATGATTCCGTCTCCTTTTCCAACCCATTGGTGTCCTGGCCGGAACGACGACTGTCAGCCTGTTCCCGGTGCACGACCCCATTGCGGTACTCCCTGGGTCCAATCCCGGTCAGTTTCCGGAATGCTTCCCGGAAATGCTTCTCATTGCTGAAACCGGTCATGGCGGCGATGTCATAGATGTTCAGACTGCCGTCCATCAGCAGTTCCCTGGCCTTTTCGATGCGTACCAGGGTCCGATACTCGGTGAAGTTCAATCCAGCCTTCTCCTTGAACAGTTTGCTCAGGTAATTCGGATGCACATATAGCACCGAAGAAAGAACCGGGAGGGTGATATCCTCCCCCAGGTGCGCCCGCATATACTTCTTCGCATTCTCCACAATCAGGCCGGACGACCTGCTTTTTGCGCCCCTTATCAGTTCCATGGCCACATGCAGATAAGACTGCATGATTCCCTTGATGTCATCCGGGCTGTCTGTTTCCATCAGTTTTCTGATGGTGAATGCGTTGTCGCAGGAAATCATTGAGTCTTTTTCTGAGCAACTGGAAAGATTTCTTCTTGGCGTTCATGATGACGGAAAGCCCTGCCAAGTGGACCTTGAACGCCGCCTTGTTCAATATATCACAGAATCTTGTGGAGAAGCCGAATTTCCTGATGGGGCTGGCGCGGAAATACGCTGAAATGATGAATCTTTCCAGGGCAATTCCCCGTCCGGATCTGGCTTCCTGCGGATACTGCCTTGCCGAGACGGGAGAGGCCTACCTGCTGTACGTCCCCGGCGGGGAACAGGTTGAAGTCGAATTGGGCGATGGGCAAGGCGAATGGTTGCTGGAGTGGGTTCATCCGCAGGAGGGTTGGATAACTTCGTCGCGCTTGAAGCAAGAGGGCAGCATGATGACATTTGACAACCCTTATGTTGAAGGAGCTCTGTTGCATGTGAAAAAATCATAACGGCATCTTTTGTGTTTCAATTGTGAATAAGTGGTAAAACAGCGAAAGGATGACTATACATGCATCCGTCGAAGATAGATCAGCAGCCAATATTTGGGGGTCACCATGAAACTGTCGCTGAAGATTTTTTTGTTGACATTCGGCATCATCGTGATGACTGTGCTGGTCATGATATTCACCATCAATTCAACCCGACGCGTGCGGCAAATCTCCGAAGAACTCGTCGATGTCCGCATCGAGGTGCTGACTGCCTCACTGGATTTTCAAAGAAATGTGATTCAGGTCCAGCAATGGCTGACAGACATTTCAGCTACCCGAGCCATGTCGGGTTTTGACGATGGCTATGCCATGGCGGAGAAACATTACCTTGCGTCCAAAGCCAATCTTGATAGTCTGGCCTCTCTGGGCGTTGATCCCGCACTGCTTGCCAAGTTTTCAAAGAACCTGGAAGACTTTTACAATGTCGGAAAACAGATGGCTGCAGCGTATATCCAGGAAGGAACTGAATCCGGCAATGCCTATATGGCGAAATTCGACCCTTACGTCTCAGAAATGGATGAGGACATCAGCATTCTGATTGCAGAAGCGAGAAGCGCCTATGGACAAGGGAGCAAGGACATGTCCCGATATAACCAGTCCTTGCGTTTGGGCTCCTCCATGGCTTTTGCGCTGATTATTCTGCTTACGCTGTTCGTCATTTATATGCTCGGAAGAATCGTCATCCTGCCCATCACCAGAATGTCGGGTCTGGTGGCGGACATTGCGGAAGGGGAAGGCGACCTCACAAAACGGATACATATGAACTCAAAAGACGAAATCGGGATTATGAGTCGGAACATCAATCTGTTCATCGACCATGTCCGGACCATTGTCGTCAATTTGTCCGAGATCACCGGCAAGACCGACAAACACGTGGCCGAGGTGAAGGCGGCCTCTCTGGAATCGTTGGACGCAGTCAACAAGGTCAGCGTCACCCTGCATGAAATCTCCATGGGTGCCACCGACCAGGCGGAAAGGACAACGGAGGGATATCAGATGCTGTTGGAGCTGGGCAGCATCATCGAAACGGAAAAAGACCGAATCGACAGATTGACCGAGGCTTCCAAAGTTGTCAATGACATGGTTTCGAAGGGGCTGAAAGTTGTGGAGCAGCTTGCCGCCAAAACCCACGAAAGCACAAATGCCACAAAAAGCATTCAGCTCATCATCAGCAAGACCAGCAGCAGTTCGGGAAAAATAGGGGAAGCCAGCACGCTCATCTCCTCCATCGCGAACCAGACGAACCTGTTGGCTCTGAACGCGGCCATTGAGGCCGCAAGAGCCGGAGAGCACGGAAAAGGCTTTGCTGTCGTGGCAGATGAGATACGCAAGTTGGCAGAGCAGTCTTCCGGCTCAACAAAAACGATCGACAATATGGTCGGAGAACTTCAAAAAGATGTGCAGGAAGCTGTTGTGACCATGCAGAAGGTAGAGTTGATCCTGACGGAACTTGCCAGAAACGTGGGGGAAACCGAGGCCAATTTTGTTTCCATCGGCAAGCCGATTTCAGACAGCGCCATCATCATGCATGATATCAACATGGCAAGGTCTGTCATGATGAACAAAAAAATCGAAATCACCGACACCATTCAAGCTCTGGCAGCACTTGCGGAAGAAAATGCTGCCGGGACGCAGGAAGCCAACAGCATCATGCAGCTGCAGCGGGAGAACACAGAAGTGGTCTCCGAGAGCATGGTGACACTGAAAGAGCTTGTACAGCAGATCAACGGGCTGGTGAACAAATTCACGGTGTAAGGAACTGGAAGAACCTCACCTGCTCGTTTGCGTTGTTCGGAGCATGAGGATAAGCCCCGTACTCACGCACTCTTCTTGACAGTTACGGCAGCGGCATTCCGCACCGGGGGTTTGAGCAGCATCATCAGCACCAGACCCAGGACGGCCGCGCCGGATGCAAAGAGAAAGGCCGGCTGCATTTTGGTCAGATCGGTTCCAGTCACCTTGGAAACGCCATCCACAATGGATGTGATGTTTGCAGCGTTTTTGTAGATGCCTGCGACATACGAAGACGCAATGGCCCCGATGCCGAATCCGAGCAGCACAATGCCGTAATTCGTCCCCATGTTCTTCGCGCCCCAGAAATCTGCCGTCAGGGAGGGGAAAACACCCAGGAAGCCTCCGTACGAAAAGCCGATGACGGCAATCAGGGCGAAGATGAATATGCCTTCCGCAAGGTTCACAAAAAGGATGGAGATGGCGGTGACACCGAGCAGCAGCAGCAAGGTGTTTCTGCGCCCGAGCTTGTCGGAAACCGTTCCCCAGAATACCCGGCCGAACGAGTTGAAGATGGAGATGACCATGACGCCGACTGCAGCCACCTCGACCGTCATGCCCTTCGCCATGGCTATGGGCGAAGCGAAGCCGATCATCATCAGGCCAGCCATGCAAGCCAGCAGCAGGGTGCCGGTGACAAGGTAGAACTGTGGGGTGCGCAGCATTTCTCCGGGGGTGAAATCCTGATGCAGAATTTTGTGTTTGGATGGCTTCGGTTCCCATCCATTCGGCCGGAAGCCTTCAGGCGGGTTCCTGACAAAGAAGGAGCTGCCTATGCAGACAACAAGGAAAATCACGCCAAGAACGCCAAATGTCGCGAGTTCACCGACGGAACGGATGAGCATGCGGGCAACGGGTGTGAATACGACACCTCCAAAGCCAAGTGCCGACACAATGATGCCTGTGACAAGACCGCGCTTGTCCGGGTACCATTTCTGACAGCAGGCAATGACAGTCGAATAAATCATGCCCATGCCGAATCCACCGATTACGCCATATGATATCCAAAGCATCCAGGGTGCGGCCGGCGTGGAAAATGACGCGAGGATAAAGCCCGCGCCCAGAACAATGCCTCCCCAGAATACGACGGGACGGGGTCCTGATTTATCCTGCATGCGGCCGCCTATGGTGCTTCCCAATGTCAGAACACCGAGCAGCAGGGAGAATGTGAGAGCGGCCGATGCATTGTCCCCGCCAAAGAGCTTGGTCGCGATACCGGATTGGAAGACAGACCAGATGTAGGCCGTTCCCAGGCAGAGCTGGATCACGACGCAGGCAAGTACGGGAATCCAACGGGTCTTGGTCAGGTGCTGGTTTGCTTCGCTCATCTGTTCCTCCATGGATGGCTGTAATGATTGCATCATGTATGGATTTTCGTACAGAACCGATTTTGCCTATTGTATGGTGTCCATCGGATTTCGTCAAGAAAAACTCTCACAACTGCCACTGGCGGCGGAACCTGCCCGACCTGTCTCCTCCCCGCGTCAATCCAGCATGGCCAGCTTCAGCACCGACTTTTCCTCCGCAAAATTCGAGACGCTGTACAGCAGGAGCACTTCATCGCAGGCACCCTCCGCCATGAGGTCCGATACTTTGCCATTGTAATGCCTCAGATCAATCACCTCGATGGTGCGGAAATGTGCCGTCAGGAAGGGCAGAAAACTGTTGGCATAGGAATCCTTGAACACGAGCAGCGTCCTGTCCGCAGCATCCGGATGCGTCGACTGAAGCGTCATGCGGCCCGGATTTCCATGCAGGAACAGGCTGTACTTGTCTTTCCCCTCGGCATGAGACAAATCGTACAGAGAATCTTTCTTCACGCCGTCTATCCAGGCAGTCGCGTATGGCATGTCGTAGTAGAGGATCTCGTCTGCTGCTCCATCAAACCGCTTTGCGGCTGAAAAGAAGGTGCCGCGAAAATCCGGCACGCGGTGCAGAAGAGACGCATCCGGCCTGACAGGCTTCAACCCCTTCGTCAGACACCATGCTTCATAGGCGGCATACGCGCCATTCGTCGTCCAGTGGTGGTCAAGTCTGTAATACAGGTATGGTTCGGAACTGGCCCGAAGGGCTTCCAGCACATTCACGCCGACAAGGTCCGCCTTCGACAGAAGGGAAAAGGCTTCTTCGATCAACACCTGCTGATCGAGATTGTACAGACCAGCCGGCACCTTGTCCCGAAGCACGGCGTCGGCATTCGGCGCCATCAGAAACTGCATCGGCA
The DNA here is from genome assembly GCA_020047785.1 of Clostridia bacterium. GTDB lineage: Bacteria > Bacillota > Clostridia > DSM-8532 > DSM-8532 > JAEWSN01. The sequence continues at coordinate 600 of JAIFNI010000308.1, read as the reverse complement.
GGCCGGAATAAAGCCTTGCAAAGCTTTCCAGCGCCTTCAGGTTCTTTTCATACTGGGCGGGCAGTGCGATGAATTTGCGGAACAACCAGCCATCACGGCCGAAAACGATGCCATTGTTCTCGGTTTTTCCAAGCAGAGACTCCGCCAGCGCCTTGCCGCGCATCCAGGCTTCCCGGCCAACAAACTGGTCATCCACATAGGCCTCGAAGTCCGCCGCATAGCGCCCCTGCAGAAGATCCGCCCAATCAAAGGATGGACGTTGGGCCAGATAACGGTTCTCCATCGCAGAAAAGACGCGCGAAGACCCGAATGCATCGGCAGCGGACAACATGATCAGAAGAAGTGTAAACACCCACAGGTATACGTGACGAAAAATCATGGCGTTGTGTCCTCCTTGGGCACCGGAAGATCATCATCTGTTCTTTTCATGAAATAATTGGAATATTCGTCCATTTTTTCTGATATTTTTCAGGGGATATTTCCCTTCCAAGCACTAAAATCGAAAATATAGAAACGGATTGAAGCTCGCGTCCACCAGATAGGCCACGCACAGCAGAAAGACGAGTGCAAGCAGGATGACGGAAACCGTCTTTTTCTCCG
>JAIFNI010000057.1:13667-14154 GCA_020047785.1 Clostridia bacterium | reverse complement strand
TGTCTTGATGAAGGAGGGCCTGTTATGAACACAGCTTTGGCGTATAAAGGGTATTGCGGTACTGTCGAATTTTCTGCTGCAGATAATATCCTGTTCGGTAAGGTCATCGGTATTCGAAGTCTCGTTTCTTATGAGGGCGACAGCGTTACGAGCCTCCAGAAAGATTTTGAGGGTGCCATCGATGATTATCTCGAAATTTGTGCAGAAAAGGGTGTTGTACCCGAAAAAGCATATCGGGGAAGTTTCAATGTACGGGTATCCCCTGAACTTCACAGAGATCTGGCTGTTTATTCAGCCACGCATAATCAGTCATTGAATGCAACAGTGGAAGAAGCCATCAAACAGTATGTAACTGAATAAATTAGTATGCTGGATAGACCCTATATGCTTCGCGGCGAATCACCAGGAATCCCTATAAATGCGTCTGAGTTTGGCTGTTTATGTTATTTTTACGACGCATTTACAGGGTAGACCACACATGCTTCGC
>JAIFNI010000057.1:0-13656 GCA_020047785.1 Clostridia bacterium | reverse complement strand
GTAGACCATACATGCTTCGCGGCGAATCACCAGCAATTCCCTATAAATACACCCAAATCTTTGCGTTTATGTTGCTCGTTCGGTGTATTTATAGGGTAGCATCCTGCAAAATCATGTTCCCGAAAAATCAGTCATTCTCCAGCAGCTCGATGACCACATTGAGCTCCTTCATGGCATCAACATAGGAATACCGGCCGCCCGTATATTCGCCTGTCTGCAATGTGGGCATGCCTGCTTCACCGAGTGCGTGAAGCTTGCCTTTCGTATCCTTGATCTGGAAGGCGATATGCTGGATGCCTTCGCCCTTTTCGTCCAGAAATTCCTGCCAGACAGATGGTTGTCCATCCGGTTCGATCAACTCGATATCCAGTGTTTCTCCCACTTTCAGGAAGGCAAGCTTGGCCTTGGCAGGGCAAGGCTGACCGCGGTACACGGATTGGCTTTTTTCAATGCCATCCGTCCAGAAGGATGGGGGCTCTTCCAGGCCGAGGAATTCAGCGAATTTCTTTTTGGACGCATCGCAATCCCTGACAATGAACCCGATCTGTGTCACGATGCTGGAACCAAGAATGCCCTTTCCCATGCTGTTCTCCTTCTATCGCCGACCTTCCTGAAAAGGATGTTTCCTTCCTCCAGCCAGCGCGTCATATATCCTGAATCCTTTGTACCGCATTCGTGAACACGTGTCAACATATGATTCCAAATTAGGCATGAAAAGAAATCCTGATGATTCCAGGATTCATGACTCAAGCTTTTCCTCATCCTTCGGCTCCTGCAGATGGCTCTTCATTTCCGCCCAGGCACTGCCATATCTGCGATGACGCAGATGCGGGAACGCGCGCGACAGACGCAGGCTCTGCTTCCGGCTGATGGCAAGAAGGGAGCGGATACGGTCGCTGAAAAACTCGCTTCTCTCAAACCGTTCCAGGAGCGATTCCAACAGGCTGTCCGCACTGACCAGAAGACTTGAGGTTTTTTCCCGCATGCCGTTCACGAAGGAATCACGCATACCACCAGTGGCTTCGCGGAAACCTCCGGCCTTCACACGGACATTGTTCATCAGGGCATCCCGCATTTCTCCTGTGGTTTCACGGAGACCGCTGGTCTTTTCGCGTATGTTGTTCATGAACGAATCCCGCATGACCCCTGTGGTCTCCCGGATATCGCTGGTCGTCTCGCGTACCCCATTCACGATGGAATCGCGCAGACCACTCGCACGGCCGGCCGCATAGTCGGAAAATCGATCAAAGGCCTCTTGAATTTCGCGCAGCCGGCCGTTCATGCGAAGAATATGAATCACGGTGACGACGGTATCCGTTCCAACGGCTGCCACAAAGAACAAAGCAAACGCAATCCTCCATCCGGCCGGGATGGTTTCGGTCCACACCTTCACAATCGGATGGACCCATTCGACCATCACAAGGGAAAACAGGCCGAACACGACCGCACCAAGCAGACAGATGCGCCCCTGCAGATTGAACTTGTAGGTGGAGTAGTCCCACCATTTCATGTCAAACAGGGTCTCAAGCAGCACAGCCGTAAAATATTCCAACGTACAGGCCAGAACGGCTCCCGCAAGGAACAGAAACAGCAGGTTGCCTCTGATTCCGTTCAAGGCATAATGGACTGTGACGGCGCCAATCCCATATATCGGGATAATCGGGCCATTGAGGAATCCACGATTCACCAGGCGTTTTTCCAGAATGGAATGATAAATGGTTTCATATATCCAGCCGACAGCGCTGTACAGGACCAGCCACAAGACCAAATTCACCATCAGCATGCAGGTTCCCGCCCCCCGTCGTCAACTTGACGGCTTATGTCCGGGTTTGTGCCAATTTTTTGCACGAAGTCCTCCATCCAGCCTGACGTGCGGATTCCATGTCTTCCCATTCTATGCCGGCCTTGATTTGTCTTCATTTCACGTGTATTATATGACTCACATCTTATCTTAGTCAAACTAGTGCTTCAACCTCCCTGAAAGGACACCTGCCACATGTCGGAAATCAGTTTGAAACAGGAAAACCTGTTGAATCAGAACTTGAAAGACGACCCGGATTGTCTGATTCAGACCCATGCCGCCCATATCCTGCAATCGGAGAATTTTCTGAGAACTGAAAACTTCATCCAGCATGGAACAACCTCCTGCCGGATGCATTGCATTTCCGTTGCACGATGCAGCCTTGCAATCGCGGCAAAGCTCCACCTCCCTCACGACACCGTCAGCCTGGTCCGCGGTGCCCTCCTTCATGATTTTTTTCTATATGACTGGCATGTAAAACAGCCCGACATGCGCGGCCTGCATGGATACACACATCCGAAAGCCGCCTATGCAAAGGCGTCTGCAGAATTCAGCCTCAACAGAATAGAGCGCGACATTATCCTGCGCCACATGTTCCCGCTGACAATAGTACCGCCGCGCAGCGTGGAAGCATGGCTCGTATGTCTTTCCGACAAAATCTGCAGCATCCTGGAAATTTTCAGAAATCGCCCTGCGACAGCGTCATCCAACCCCATTATGGGATATGGCGCCATGGGTCAGCCGGATAAACCACCCCGGTCTGACGCCGTGCCTCATCCATGACACGCAGCGTTTCGAGCGACGTCGTCCATGAATTGATGCGCGACTCCTTTTCGCCGCGACGCATCAACCCGGTGAATTCACGAATTTCATAGGTCATGAACGGATCCGGCCTCGAGACCGGTACGGTTTCCACATGCCCGTCCCGATATAGAATCTCCACCTTCTCCGGCAGGTTCACACGGTCCATGCGAATCGTCGCCTTTTCACCCTGAATTTCCATCGGAAGCCAGGAGTCCGTGTTTTTCGAATGCATCAGCACCGCATCCATGTCCGCATACCCGAGGATGAGGCTTCCGCTCCCGTCCACCCCTGTCGAAAGCAGGCTGGCTGAGGCCTGAATGGTTTTCGGAACACCAAACAGCAGGATGGCGGGATAGACGCAATAGATGCCGATGTCCATCAATGACCCGTTGGAAAGGGCCGGGTCGAACGCATTCCGGTATTCACCCGCCAGATGGGCATCATACCGCGAAGAGTACTGACAGTAACTCGCAAAATAGTGCCGGATGACACCGAGCTTCGGAAGCTGTTCCCGCAGTGCGGTGAAAGCCGGAACGAGTGTGGTTTTCATGGCTTCCATCAACAGGGTTCCGCTATTGCGGGCCGCCGCGATCACACTTTCAAATTCCTTCGCATTGGAGGCAACCGCTTTTTCAAGCAGAACCGGAATGCCTTGCTCCAGACACTGAATCGCTTGCCGGGCATGCAGCGCATTGGGGCTTGCGATGTAAACGGCATCCACCTTTCCACTTGCCAGCATGTCGTCCGGATTCGTGAAGACATGGGGAATTCCATGTTTCCGTGCATATTCGAAGCCGGTTGCCTCTGCCCGCGAGCAGACTGCAACCGGCTCCGCCTCTCCCGAGGCCCTTGCGCTCATGACGAATTCCTCGGTGATTTTCCCTGTGCCAACAATGCCGAACCGTACCATGCCGCCCTCCATGAACCTTCGGGCGATGTGGTGGGCCCGAAGTCCGATGGGCTCATCTTACCACCTCATACGGATGCATGGGAATACGCAATCGACGGTTCCCCGGAAGCATATGTCAAAAATACTTCGACAATTTCCTCATGACGGCATCCCCATCCGCCGCTGCAACACGCGTCGGCATATGGCAAATTCCCTTCGTCGTCCCGGTCGCCCGGGCAATTCGTTCCATGCCTTCCATTCCGCAATACACAACAGAACCTTTTCCCGCCTCGTGTATTTTCCGCCAGACTTCCGGCCATTCATCCTGAGGAGGCTTCCCGTCGCCCGGCACCCACTGGATGGCCCGAATTTCCGGAATCTGCAGAATCGCGTCCAGATGCGGCAGCTGGCCGATACCGTCCAGATGGTAGACTGCACGCCCAAGCTGCTTCGCGGTAGCGGCCAGCTCCGACTTCACGAACTCGTCGAACATGGCCGGTAAATGTCACGAATGCGCTGAAGCCATATATTGTCCGGATTGTAGGCAGGGTGAAGTTCGGAAACCGGTACCAGTTTGTCGGGATGGAACCAGACACGGCCGGTGGAATTGTCCAGACGCGCACCAAGAAACGCCGCAGCCAATCCCGGCCCGAAACTGTCGAAACTTATCAATGGGTACGCATCTCCAACAAAAGAAAGCTTTGAAAGTTCATAATCCAACCGATCGATCAGTGCTTCCGCCGGAATCGACAAGTCGGCACAGGTTGCCTGGCTGAGAACGGGTGCGGCAGGACAGATTCGACCCGGATCCCGGTTTTCGATGGCAGCCGGCAGAATCGGCCTGTCCAGACGATCCGCCCACCAAGCGCCATATGCATCCCTGACACGATCCCATTGGTTCACTGAAAATGCGATGCCCATGCCAACCTCCGGCGGACCTGTCTCTTCCCCGCCGACGCATAGGTCAGGTGGCTGAATCCGCTTCCCCCATCCTATCCGGATCATATAGAAAGGTACATGGGAAAACCGGTGAACTACTTGCAAAATCCGGTAAAGAGCATTTTCTTCTTCCATTCCCTCGGCGCCATATGATAGAACCGTTTGAATGCCATATTCAGATAATGCGCGGAGGAAAGCCCGACCTCGGCTGCAATTTCTTCCAGGGTCATCGCGGTCGTCATCATCAACTTCTCTGCCTGACGGACTCTGGCCATCTGCACGAACTGATGCGGAGGCATGCCCATTTCTGCAGAAAACGCCTTCTGCAGCGAGGATTCACTGATATGAAGAAGCGATGCCAACTTTTCCATCGAGTGAATGGCCTGAAGATCGCCCAGAATATGTTCCGTGCACAACCGAACCCATTCCCGCCTGGCAGAAACGGCCGCGGAGCCGACTCCAGGTATCCTTGCACTGTCTGCCGAAATTTCGCCCAGCTCCCGGAATATCAGCATGACTGCCAGCATCAGCGCCGTCTGGAACACGATTCGGACACCAGGCTTTCCCTTCCGGATTTCCTCATCCAATTGTGCGAATATCGTTTTCATTTCCTCGTACGGGCCAAAGAAGGTACACTTCCCGGCAAGAGGTCGGATGGCGGATAGAAATTGCGGCTGAAGATGAGCCGGACCCACATCGAAATGCATCCAATAATTCTCGTGGATGTTCCCGGAAGGGGTATCGATGGCATGCGGCGTGAATGGCGGAATCAGAACCAGGTCACCTGTATGGCAAACCAGCAGTTCAGAACCGACCGTGATCCGACTTTCTCCGCCAAGCACCAGAATCATCTCGAAGTCACCGATGACACGGGTATCGCATACCGCACCCGGGTCATCCTTCTGGTAACCGAAACCACGAGGATCAAAAACAAAATCGGCCAGCCAGTCTCCCAGCGGATCGGCCTTTTTGCTGAATCGGGTATCCGTAATGGTGAATGATTTACGCATGACGTGTGTTCGGCCCGCATTCATCGGAACCGCTCCCCAACGGGATTATATCATTCCCTGCCATGATTGGCATACTGAGGTTGCAGTTTCCATATCCGACACGAGCCAGGCCCGGCAGAGAATATCTTCCTGGAGGCGGACCTCGTTCTTGGCTATTCGACCGTGAAGGCGTAATTGACAATGAAGGCGTAATTGACTTGCCACATCCCATCGGTTATGATGAAATTGATTTGGAAAGAAAGGAGGTGCAATGATGAACAGAACCACACGGCTTGACCATTATGCGGCCCCCGCCAAGCTGCTGCGCGTCGGATTCTTCCAGAAGGCAGGCATTTCCGCCCTTACAAGGGGGGAGTCTGCCCTTTTGACGGATACAGTCCGCCGTTCATCGTGCATTTCCGAAGGTTGTCCCATGTAGGCATCCCCCTTGTGCTGCATGCAACCCGGAACGGTGAACGCCGTATCCGGGTTTTTATTTGCATCAATCGCATTGGAGGGAACCTCATGAAATCGCCGCAACCCGGCTTCACAAAGAATCCCAGGTCCGGTTTATCTTCCAGGCTTCGTGCCTATGCCGCCACCGGCAGATTGTGCGCCACACAGGCATTTGACGGCGGCATTCTGAACGTGCTCGGCAGCTGGCTCCTCCGACTGGTCGCGCTGATTGTCCAGCTGGCTGTCTGGAAATCCCTGCTGCGGCAGGGAGCGGATACCGACGGCCTGACGGTCTCGCAAGTCCTCAGCTATATAGCCCTCACCTCGATGCTGGCCGAACAGCTCAACATTGTTTCGCCCGCATCCATGTCCTTTTGGGAGGGCACCCTCGCAAACCGTTACACACGGCCGCTCTCGGTTGTCCTGCAGCTGATGGCCGAAACGATCGGCCGCTGGCTTCCCCATCTTCTTTTCTATTCCATCCCCATTCTGCTGATCACACCGCTCCTTGGGGTGGACATGCGTCCTGCCGGATGGCCGGCTGCCTTATTTTTTCTCTGCAGCCTGTCTCTCGGCATCTCGCTGGGCTTCGCGATGGACCTTATCTTCGCGGCTCTCGCCGTATACATCCGGAATGCCGGCTGGATGGCCCTGATCATCCGAAATGCTTTCTTCACCCTTTTCTCCGGAGCCCTCATCCCCTTTCGGCTGCTGCCATGGGGACTCGGGGACATATTCCGCCTGCTGCCTTTCGGCTCCTTGGCCAATGCACCGCTTGCCTTGTATACGGGCATGGGGGATCCGGGACCGATGATTCTCCTGCAATGTTTCTGGAATCTTGTCTTGTGGCCTGTTGCCATCATGGTGTATCGCCACAGCGAGGAAAGGATGGTGGCTTATGGCGGATAAAGCGTACGCAGCCGCGCCGGAAAGCGAACTGCAGAATAATGCGAAGCGCTTCAGCCCTCCATCGGGAAGACATTCAGGCGTGTTTTCCCTGCTTTTCAGGCTATGGCGACTTTCCGCACGGATGGACATGCTGTGGCTGCTTCGGGATACCCGTACCTGCCTGCTGGTGATGACTTCCGATCTCATCGGAAATGCGGCCGGCATGGCAGGCATCCTGCTGCTGTCAGCCCGTTTCGACGGTATCGGCGGCATGTCCCAGGACCAGGTTCTTTTCATGCTTGGGTATGCGGCCTGTATCGACGGCCTTTTCATGCTTTTCTTCGGCATGGTCAACACAGGATACATCAGCCGTGTCATCGGACGGGGCCAGCTGGATCATATGCTGATACAGCCTGTTCCCCTGCCGGTTCAGCTTCTCACAGCCGGTTTCATTCCTTTCTCCGGCAGCAGTCTCCTTATCTGCGGACTCGGGGTAACCGGGTATGCAGCCGCCCGGCTGGATATGTGGGGAAACCCGACCTGGGTTTTGGGAATGGGCATCAATCTTGCTGCCTCCGTGGCCGTCATTCTCGCTTTTTCCTACATCATCGGCTCTTCCGCTTTTTACGCGCCTGTGGCCGGGGAGGAAGTGTCCTCCGCCGCCATTGCATTCTTTGACGTCACCAAACGATTTCCATTAGGGGGCTTGCCACTTCCGATGCAGGTTGTCTTCTGCACGGTGCTTCCAGCCGGACTTGTCGCCTGGCTGCCCACCGCCAGGCTGATGAACCTGCCAGCCGCAGGTCTTCCTGCATTCTTCCTCGTCCTGTCCGCGCTGGTACTTGGGACCATCGCCACCTTCGTATTTCGGAAAGGATTGAAGCAATATGCAAAATACGGTTCACAACGATACAGCGACCATGGTCACCGGCGCTGATACGATTCATTCCGCCATCTCCATGACAGACGTCACCAAGCAATATTCACAGTGGCAGCGTTCCGGCAAAGCCAGAGATTTGCTCAAGAACCTGCTGCACCCGGAGAAGAAGGTGGTGACCGCACTGGATGCCGTGTCTCTGGAAATCGCACCTGGGGAATTCGTCGCCTATGCCGGCGCAAACGGTGCCGGAAAAAGCACCACCCTGAAAATCCTCAGTGGAATCCTTCAACCGTCATCAGGCGGTGTCCGGGTTCTGGGTCTTGATCCGGTACGGGACCGAATCCCATTGATGCACCGCATCGGCGTGCTTTTTGGACAGCGGACCGAAATGTGGTGGGATCATCCCGTTGCCTCCAGCTTCGATTGGAAAGCAACCGTCTGGAACATCCCGAAAGAGGAATATACCCGCATGCGCGAGCTGGTTGTTGAATTGCTGGACATGGGCGACCTGATGCACACCTTCGCACGCGAATTGAGTCTGGGACAGCGCATGCGTGCGGATCTCGGCCTGATGCTGCTGCACAGTCCGGAACTGATTCTGCTCGATGAACCGACACTCGGACTCGATGTGCTGGCAAAGCGCCACATGATTGAATTCCTGAAGAGAATCAACAAGGAGAATGGCACAACCATTGTCGTGACAAGTCACGACATGGATGATCTGGAGGAAATGGCCCAGCGCATCATCCTGCTGTCCGAGGGGCGCATCGCGTTCGATGGCGGGTTCGATGCCCTGCGCGACCTCACCGGCAGTCTGCGTCATATCATTCTGACAACGGAAAGCGACGAGGCACCCATGCTGAGATCGGCCACCTGGCTCTCTTCCGGGGAGAATGTGCACGAATACGCCTTCGACGCGAACAGCATCCCGGTCCCGGCCATGCTCGCGGAGATTTCCACCCTGCGGGGTGTTGTGGACATGGAAACGAGAAAAGCTCCCATAGAGCGGGTCATTGCCGGATTGTATCGGCAATGGCGTGCGGGATGAAGGCGGGCAGTCCGCCCGTGTCCGGCTTCGGTTTCTTGCGGACTGCCGTGTCCGGTTCCGGGTGCGGGCGGACTGCCGTGTCCGGCTCCGGGTGCGGGCGGACAGACATGATGCCTGAGCGTGAAATATTCCGAAAAGAACACTACATGGCGGATTTGAAAAGCAACTGCAGATCAGATTCGAGGCAAGCCTTCGGATTTGTCAACAGACAAGGATCTTCGCGGGATTTTCGAGCCAGATCCGGGATATCCGATGTTTTTACACCGACTGCGGCAAGTCCATGGTCCATTCCGACGACCCTCTGCATTCCCCGGATTTCATCCATGAGCGCCGCCTTGCCATCCTCCTTCCGGATTCCGGTCGGAACGCCGAGAAGATGACCGATCGTGTCATAGCGCTCCGACTCCGCATCATAATTGAAATCGACGACATGCGGAAGCAAGATGGCGTTGCACTCCCCGTGCGGGAGATCAAGAAGACCGCCCAGACTGTGAGCCATCGCATGGACGGCGCCAAGCATCCCATTGGAAAAGGCAAGCCCGGCGTGCATGCTGGCCATCATCATGCCATTCCTTGCAATGCGGTCCTCCGGATTCCGGAAACGTTCCCCGAGATGGGCGGCAACGAGTCTCACGGCCTGCAGGGCATGCAGATCCGTCAGATCGGAATGGCTGGATGACGCATAGGCTTCCACGGCATGCACCAGCACATCCATGCCGGTTGCCGCTACCAGATCCGGGCTGACGGTCGATGTGGTTTCCGGGTCCACCAACGCAACATTCGGAATGATCTTCCCACTGACAATGGCAATTTTCACATGTTCGGCCGAATCAAGAATGATCGAGAACTGGGAAACCTCGGAGGCGGTACCGGCCGTACTTGGAATGAACACCATCGGGGGCAGGCGATTTTCAACCAAATCAATCCCCCGAAACTCCAGGACATCCCGTTTCTCGGAAATCATGATGCCTAGGCCTTTCGCGCAGTCCATCGGGCTGCCGCCGCCCACGGACAGAATCCCATCGCAGGACTCCCTGCGATAGCGTTTCACGGCTTCCCGTACCTCGCTCTCCCGGGGATTCGGTGAGACGGCATCGTACACGATAAATGCGACTCCCGCTTTCTTCAAGCTATCCAGAATCTCTTTCATCCAACTTTGGGCCCTTACCCCCGGATCTGTCACAAGGATGGCTTTCGTCATGCCAAGCGCTTTCGCTTGGCGTCCCGCATTGGCACGGCATCCAGGCCCGAAGTGAATGTCCGGCATCGCGAAGCGGCGGATTGGCATGTATCCCATGATTACTCCTCCTCATCCGATTGAAGTTCGGCCGGCAGAATCAGCTTCAATTCCGCTCCTTCTCGGAAACATACCCCGGCAATGCGTGGTACTCCGCGCCTGCAAGCATAGGAAGAATCTCGGGAAATTTTTCAAAAAACGCATCCACAACACGCGGATCGAACTGTTTCCCTTTTTCATCACGGAGATAGGACAGTGCGCGTTCGAGTGGCCATGCGTCTTTGTACACCCGCTTGTTGATCAAGGCATCGAAAACATCCACAAGTGAAACGATTCTTGCAAAAACATGGATATCATCTCCAGCCAGTCCGGCTGGATACCCTTTCCCGTCAAAGCGCTCATGATGCTGCAGGGCCACAATGGCGGCTTCATGAAAAATTGCCCGGTTGGGCCGTTCCAGAAGGCGCGCGCCGTTTGCGGCATGCTCGCGCATGATTTCCCATTCCTGGTCCGCAAGAGGTCCGGGCTTGTTCAGAATGCAGTCCGGCGTGGTGATCTTGCCGACATCATGCATGGGCGAAATCAGAGCCAATCTGGCTGCATCTACCTCGGAAAGGCCTATCTGTTCTGCAATCAGACGAGAGATTCCCGAAATGCGCATGACATGCTCGCCAGTTTTTGGGGAACGCATCTCGATGGCTTCGCCAAGGCTGAGCAGCAAATCCCGCTGTGTATCCTCGATTTCAGTTTTCAGACTCAGATTGTCAAATGCGATGGATATATTGGAACAAAAGACTTCAAGCAGCTTCTTGTCCATGGTGGTCAGGTTGTTGATTCCCTGGATATGAATCAGGGTCGTGGCACCCGTCGTCGTCTTGAAAAACAGGGTGAGTCTGGACCCATTCCGATAATTCTTCTCCTGTTCCATCGCCTCCCGAAGATCGGAATGCAATTCATCATCTTGCACATCATCAAGTGTTCCACCCGCATACGGTGCATAATCCCCCATTGCGGCATAGATGCGGTAATCGCTCATGTCCGGGGACCCGGCCGCAACAGAGGAAACATGTCCGAGCAAGGCATCCGGATTGAGTTCCAGCAGGGATACCAGTTGTACGAGCAGTCCTTCTGCAAAACTCTTCATCATCTGGAAACGAAACAAACCGGCACTGGCATCAATGATTTTTTCCAGTCCGACCCGGCTGCTTTCGATGATCTGAAGGTCGTGATAAGACCGCAGCGCCGTGATGATGCAGGTCTGCAGTTTTTGGAAGGTGAGTTCCGATTTTTCCTTGTAGTCATTGATGTCGTAGTCGACCACAACCTTTTTTTCAGGTGCGGCACCCGGCTGTCCCGTTCGAAGGATGATTCGGATCATTTTGTTGCCAAGTTCCTCCCGGATGGCGCGGACAAGATCGAGTCCCGAATTCTGCGCTTCCATCACCACGTCGATGAGGCCGATCGCCACATCGGGGTTCCTGCGCAGCAGGACAAGACCCTCTTTCGCCGAGCCGGCCTGAAGAAGCATGATTCCACGTCCCATGTACTCAAAATCGCCGAGGACGAGTTTGGTCACATTCTGTACATCCGGATCGTCATCCACCACCAGAACCTTCCACGGTACCATCATGTCACCCACCCCGTGATACTTTACATTCACCTGGCCTTTGATTCTTGAAAACTGTCTTGCTTTGTTCTGCATATGGCAGCATGTCACATATTTCTTTCTTCCCACCAAATATGGGTATCTTACCGGAATAAGAGCGTAGAAAATAAGAACCTGCTCGGTAAATTTCAGAAATGAATCACCCGGTCTCTTTGAAACAGAGAAAATTGCCAGACCCGTCGTTTGTTTCTGAAAAAACAGGAAATTTCTTTCAGGCGGATAATCAGACTGACTTCAATCAGACTGACTTCGTGGTAGAATTTCTTCAGGAGACATTGGAACACATGGTCCGAACAGATCGGATATTGCGACTGCGGACCATCCAAAGGCAACCCGGTCGAATCAGGACAACGGATGAAAGGAACCGACGGTATGGCGTTTACAAAAATCAACAATTCCAACAAAATCAGACCATCCGGCACAAACTGCCTGATGGTCTATGGGTATGGCGAAGAAGCACTTGCTTCCATCGACAGAATGCGAAAGGAAACCGGCATCGACGAATTGATGCCGGTTCCCGCCAACTGGCTGGGGAACACGCTCGCCGCCATCATGGATGGCTCCGCGATTGAAAAACCGTATGAACGGGAAATCCCAGGTCCCGTCTGTGTGTTTGGCGCGGTTTCGGATTATGAACTGAATAGTTTCCTCGATAAATTCCGTGAATCCGGCTTGAAAAAGGCGCTCTTCGCGGTCCTGACCCCGACTTCACGGGAATGGCGGTTCGGCGATCTTGCAGGGGAACTGGCCCGTGAGCGCAAAGCGATGGAAAAGAAGAGATGACGGTTCCCCAGCCGTTGTCTTGAAAAGCGATCAAACCGGCCTGACAGGACGCGCTTCCATGTATCCGCGCTCTCCCTGCGGTTCAAGCTGGATGCGGGGTGCATCCGCATCCGCCCAGCGGAACCCGTAGAATACCGGGTCATACCGCTTCATGACTTCCCACAGCGACCCGATGGCCTCCTCGAAGTCCTCATCCTTGTAAGGAGGTCCCTGGAAAACCATCAGTTTGCAGGCAGGGAGATCGATGAGATCATACCCATCCGGAACAGCACCTGCATAGGATACAGGCACTTCCACCCCTTGCGCATATTCGCCGGTCCCCGCCTTCCGGAGATTCTCCGGCAGCCATAGTCCAACGGGTTCGTACAGCGCCTCTTTCACGCTGCAAAGCATTCCCCATACTTCACAGCCAACCTCTTCGCAATAATCGTAATAATTGTCCGCCTTTATTCCTCGGAGCAGCAGCAATTTTCTTGCCGGCCGCTCCACGACCTGCACGAACACCGTATTGGCCGCAGTCATGACAGCTGAAGCCGATTCATCCGCACACACCTGGTCCTCCATGTTTCCTGTGAAATCATCCGACTGGCTTACTGTCGACAACCAGTTTCTCTCTTTGTATTTATTTCCGCTTTCCATTTCCTTTTCTCCTTTCACGGCAGTGTGTTTTTCACTCAGGACCCGATAGGGCATGAAGAGCGGGATCGGGGACGGCCGCTTCCGGTAGCGGGCCGGGGTTGTCCCGAACACGTCGGAAAACGCGCGGGTGAACCCTTCCTGGGAATCGAAGCAGAAATCGAGTGCCACATCGACGATGCGCTCCCGTCCGTCACGCAGGACCAATGCCGCCCGTGACAGACGCAGCGCACGGATATAGGCAAGCGGGGACTTGCCCGTCAACCGTTTGAATGCACGTGCCGCATGCCAGGGCGAATAGCCCGCTGCTCTGGACAGCAGTTCCAGAGAGAGCGACTGGTCCAGGTTGTCCACGATGCAGTCCTGCATGCGCTGCACCGCTTCGACGATTTGCTGTCGGTTCTCCTTCATCGCATCATGCCTCCGTTTCGGAACTGCAGGGTGTTTCTTTCCGACGACTTATGATACCGCAGAAGAGGGTCAGTTTTCTTGACCCGGCTTGCGCAGTTTGTCGAGTCGGCGCTTTGCTTGTCGAATGTTGTGATGGCATGGCACACAAAAGCAGCCACCCTCGAATAAAGAGAATGGCTGCCTGGTGCAGTTTATGCAGGTAATTTCTTTCCGGCGACTTAGGTCTTGG
>JAIFNI010000066.1 GCA_020047785.1 Clostridia bacterium | reverse complement strand
ATGTGGGGAACCAGGCTTTCCTGATACTCCTCCATGAACTTGCGTTCAAAGGTACGGAAATCCATATTCAAGACCAAGGGGGAAGGATTCATGAAGGCTATCACGGATTCCGAAGGCTTCAGCATGCTGAAAGACAGCAGGGAGAGGGCCGACTGGTAGCTGACCGAAACAAGGGATGCATCTTGTACATATTGGCCGATGGCGGCAAAGGTGGAAAGGTCGGATTCCAGCCTCAGGAATTGCAGTGATTTTCTGATGAGGGTCTCCAAGGCAGTGATTTTTTCCTGCAGGTTCTTTCCCCGCAGAAGCAGGATGACATTTCCGACCGGGTTATGAAAAGCTTCTCCCTGAAAATGTTCCAGCACGGTGCGGGCTATTATCAAAAGCGAGTTCTGTCTGTCCGGGAAAGTCATGTCCAGACTTTTGATGGCGACCACCACATATCCATCGGCATGAAGGTCGATGTGGGCGATCTCCGCCCGCTCCGCCAATTCATGCGGCTCAATGCTGTCCGATACCCACCGGTTCAGAATGTTCGACCGGAATGTTTCCCGATCGATTTGTTCGAACGCCTCCATTTGCTCCTGTTCCAGGTTTTCTATCGTCTTCAGCAGAGTTTCCGACAATTCCATCCGATTGATCGGCTTCAGCAGATAATTTTCCACGCCCAGGCCAATTGCTTTCTTCACATAGGCAAAAGCGTCATGGGCTGTCAGGATGATGGTGCGCAGACCACGCTGCATGGCGCGAGCCTGTTCGATGAGTTCAAGTCCGGACAGGCCCGGCATCTGGATATCGGTGATGAGGATGTGGATGTCGCCGGCCTTCAGCCGCTCCAGTGCCTGGGTGCCGGTTGCCGCGCGGGCGATGACTTCCAGCCCGTATTCCTCCCAGGGAACAATCTGTTCCAGCCCGTCCAGGATGGAGGATTCATCGTCCACAATCATGACATGCCACATGCGTCGGGTCTCCCTTCCAATTGCGTCGATACCCGCTGGAATGATTCAGCCGAAAGGAACAGCGGATGCCTGACTGGTCCTGCTGCTGGCATTATCGTACCACAAACCCGGACATATTCGACCTGGATTTTGATGAAACATGGTCAACATGCACAAGGTTCTGAGAATTTCCACAAGTTTTTTGAATGTTTGTTATAGAGGTATCCGGTCATGCAACCCTATACTGAAAGCCGGAGGGACATCATATGCTGCAGTCAGACGCGAGACAACATGGAATTCAGAGGAGAACGGGGATTGTGAAACAGTTCGTCGGCATGCGTCCGGGAACCAAACTGTTTCTGCTGTCCGCTCCGTTTCTTCTTCTGGTTTTCATTTTTTCCTATCTGCCGTTGTACGGATGGATTTACGCATTCTTCGAATATCGGGCCGGATTGAAGATTTTCGAAACGAAATTCATCGGCTTCAAGTACTTTCTTTCTCTTGTGAACAATCCAGTCACCGCTTCCGAAATTGTGCGGGTCCTCCGAAACACCTTCGTCATGAGCTTCCTGGGCATCCTGACATCCTGGATGCCGGTCGCGTTTGCCATTTTTCTGTCGGAGATGCGTTCCAAAAAGATACGTGGGATTATTCAGACCCTTTCCACGCTGCCAAACTTCATCAGCTGGATTCTTGTATATTCCGTCGTCTGGTCCATGTTTTCCGTCGGAGACGGGTTCCTGAACCGGTTGCTGCTGACCCTGAACCTGGTCGACACGGAAATCAATTTTCTGGCCTCCACAGAGCATGTCTGGCTGACCATGCTGGGCTATCAGATCTGGAAGGGACTCGGCTGGAGCGCCATCATGTACCTTGCGGCCATCACGTCCATCGATCAGGAGCAATATGAGGCGGCCACGGTCGACGGAGCCGGACGGTTCCGCTGCATCTGGCACATCACGGTGCCGGGCCTCATGCCCACCTACTTCGTTCTGCTCCTCCTTTCGATTGCGAACTTCATCAACAACGGCATGGAACAGTACTTCGTCTTCCAGAACCCCATGAACAAGGCATTCATCGAAGTGCTGGACCTGTATGTGTACAACAAGGGCATGATCGGGAACAACATTCCCTATGCCACTGTGGTTTCCATGCTGAAGTCCATCGTCAGCATCGTTCTGCTGTTCACCGCGAATAAAATGTCGAAATCCGTCCGTGGGGAGAGCATTCTGTAAATCATGTCCGTTCCATTGCGGGGAATGGTTTATGAATAACATGTCATCCACTCGCGGGAGCCTTTCTATTACTTCCAGCAAGGAGTCTGCACCATGAAAAAGCGGAGAAATCCATCCGAAACCATGTTCCAGTTGTTGAATTATGCGGTGTTTGCCCTGTTTACTCTGGCATGCGTTTTTCCCTTCTACTATATATTCATCAATACCATCAGTGACAACCACCTGGTCAAAACCGGCAAAATTCTGCTTCTGCCGTCCGGCATCCAGTTTTCCAATTACCTGCAGGTATTTCAACTGCGCGGTCTGGGCAATGCGGCATTCATTTCCGTTGCACGAACCGTATTGGGCACGCTGTTCACGCTGGTCGGTTCCTGTTTCCTCGGATACACCCTCAGCAAGGGGGAAATGTGGCAGCGGAAATTCTGGTACCGTTTCGTCATCATCACAATGTATTTCAATGCCGGACTGATTCCCTGGTATGTCACCATGAAGAACCTGGGACTCACGAACAATTTCTGGGCCTATGTTCTGCCAGGGATTGTGTCACCGTTTTTCCTCATATTGTTCAAGACCTATGTGGAATCCATTCCGGCATCGCTGGAGGAATCCGCCCAGTTGGATGGCGCCGGATACATGGTGCGGTTCGTCCGGATCGTACTTCCGCTTGCCACCCCCATCATCGCAACCATTGCGGTCTTTGCCAGTGTGGGACAGTGGAATTCCTTTCTCGATACGGTTTTCCTGATGCGTCAATCCAAGTTCTTCACGCTTCAGTATGTGCTCTACCAGTATCTGAATGAAGTGAACGCAGTGGCGGCGACCTTGCGGAATTCTCCGACAGCCCAGCATCTTGACCCTTCGAAGCTGCTCTCTCCCGCATCCATTCGCATGACCATTTCCATGGTGGTCGTATTACCGATTTTGTTTGTTTATCCATTTTTCCAGCGATTCTTCGTCAAGGGCATCATGATCGGCGCCGTAAAAGGATGAGGGGCCCCTCATCCACGGAACATAATGGTCAAAACGGTTGAGATAGGTCAGAATAAAAAGGGAGGAACCAACATGAAAATGCGAAACATGCGAAAACTGCTTTGCATCCTGCTTGCCATCCTGATGACATTATCCGTGGCTGCCTGCGGAGCAGCCCCGGCTGCGCCTTCCGCCTCACCTTCGGCTTCTTCGGAATCTGCCGCCGCATCTGAAACCGCAACACCGGAAGCCACACCCGCAACACCGGAACCGGCTGCAGAGCCGGTCACCCTGAGCGTGCTTTCCCTTCCCAGCAACACCTCCGGTTTGATCAACAACTGGTGGGCTGCGATTGTCAAGGCGAAGTGCAATGTGGAACTGGAACTGCAACCGGCCGGCGACCAGGGCGAGCAGAAGCTTCAGGCGCTCATGGCCAGCGGCGAACTGCCGGATATCGTGGTCTTCAAGAACAAGAAACAGGTGGAAGATGCCGTAAAGGCGGAAATGCTCCTGAATCTGGATGACAACATCAGCAAAATTCCCAACGTCGTAAAGAATGCCGGAATTGCCATGCAATATTACCGGGACAGCGCAAGCAACGGCACCGGCAAGGCATTCGCCGTGCCGAATGGCGTCGGACCGGGCGAAGTGGGTGAAGAACTCAACTGGGGTCCGTTTCTTCGCTGGGACCTCTACAAGCAGCTTGGCATGCCCAAAGTGGCGACACTGGAGGACTATTTGCCGCTGCTGAAGAAAATGCAGGACCTGGAACCGAAAAACAAGGATGGTCAGAAAGTTTATGCGCTCCAGCTTTGGGGAGACTGGGACAGCACCCAGATGCATCAGGCGACACAGCCTTCCGTTCTGGCGGGCATTGACGCAGGCGACCAGTTCGGGGGAGCGCTTCCCTTCCTGCAGGTCAATCTCGGCACGGGTGAAACAAAAAGCGTGCTGGCACCGGACAGCGAATACATCAGAGCACTGAAGTTCTACTATCAGGCCAATCAGATGGGCCTTGTGGATCCGGACTCCCTGACGCAGCGTTTTGACGCGGCGCTGGCCAAGGTGGACCAGGGCAGGGTGCTCTTCGGATGGTGGCCATGGTTCACCGGTGGGTTCAACAAGCCGGAAAACACGGAAGCAGAACCGTTCAAAGGATTCCGTCCCGTTCTGACGGAAGATTACAAGGCGTTCTGGTGGGGTGAGAACACAGTGGGCAGTTCCTGGGCCTACGGGATTGGCGCCGCCACGAAAAACGCCGATGCGGCGCTCAAGTTCATGGACTTCATGTATTCCACCGATGGCCTCATGGAAATGATGAACGGACCAAAGGGCCTGACCTGGGACGTGAATGACAAGGGTGAGCCTTTCGTCACCGATGCAGGATGGGACATCATTGACAACCAGAAGGAACTGCCCGGCGGCGGAAAACTGGGGGATGGCGGTTCCGTCATGAACTCCGCAGGCCTTTCCTCCGCCACCATCAATCCTGAATTCGGCCAGCCTTTGGGCGGTGGTTTCTGGGCCTCCTCCCAGGGCAGAAATCCCACCAAACTGATGAAAGACTGGCAGGATACGACAGGATTCAAGTCCACAACGGCCATGCTGAAATCAACGAACTCCTTCACCATCACACCCCTTGCCATGAAACTGGTGCCGACCATCACGGACGACATGCAGGCTTTGACCGGGCAGATTGGGGATGTTGTGAAGACCACTTCCTGGCTGATGGTATTTGCCAAGAATGAAGCGGAATTCGACAAGCTGTACAAGGATATGGTAGCCAAGGCGGAAGGTCTCGGCATCCAGCAGGTTCTGGATTGGGACACCGCCGCCTGGAAGGAAGCGCAGGCCCTTTCCGCGAAATACGCAAAGTAAAGCGCCGACAGGAAATTCATTGAGCAAGTTATTTCAGTTCAAGTCCAGACAGCGACAGGAATCGACTTGCTGTTTGAGTTATTTTCATCCATGCAATAGAATGACTATGGTAAGCGCAGAAGAAACAGCGATGATGGGCGGATGCCTGTCATGGGAACGGGTCCGCCGGACTCTCCCGTGACGGGCACCCGCCTGCCGATGTTGCGCGATGCCACTGGACAACCCTTAAGAATCCGTTTCGAAACCGAACAGAACGGAAAACCTGAAAAACGCATGGGGTGCGGGATGGCGGGAGGCAAGGGAAGAATATGGGGAAAACACCGGTTCTACAATCGGCTGTTCTTTTTCAACGCCCTCGTTTCCCTGATCATCCTGATAGTCTTTGCTACCGTGGCTTCCAGGCTTTCGTTCCAGGTGGAGATGAACCGCCTCCAGCAGCAGAACCGCGAAGTGCTTGCCGCGGTCTGTTCCTATTACAACACCAAACATGATGAATACGTCAACATGGTCTATGCGCTGTACGATATCCGGAGCAATTACCTGATGCTGACCGATCTGCTTGAGAACACCGGAACGCCGGCATTCGAAGCGGATCCTTTTTCCAGAAGGGAAATCACGGATTTCATGAAGCGCCTGGTGGCGCGCGACGAGGATGTGGAGGCAGTGTATCTTTACAGCAATGCGGCAGCCAGACAATTCGTCTTTCAGAAACGGTTCAATACGTTCGGGCAGGTTCCCGGAGAAGATGTCTACACGGAGAGATTGAAAAAAAACGTGATTGGAAGAGTGCCTCTGGGCGTACGAATCCAGAGCGTTCCGAACCTGTCCGGGATGATGCGGACCTATGGCATCGCATCCAGCGTGGGAACCCTGAACACCCGCACCAATGCGGGAAAGCTGGTCATCGCATACAATGAGGAGCCTCTTCGCCGGGTCTGGCAGCGGTATGCACGGGGCATGACCGGCCAATGTCTGATTCTTTCGGATGAAGGGGAAGTCATCTTCAATTCTTCCGGTCAATATGACGCTTCCCATTACACACAAATGGCATTATCAGGGGCAAACGAAGAGACCATCGAAGTGGAAGGCGAGAAATCGTATATCCTCACATTGCCAAATCCGGCACGGAAATATACGGGTCTGATGGTTGTGCCCGTCAAGGCCTACACGAAACAGGCGAGCATGACATCCTATCTGATCTACGCCTCCTGCGCCGGCTTTGCGCTGCTTTCGATTCTGCTCTACTTTCTCGCCGGCTGGCGTGTTTCCCGCCGGGTGACGGAACTGGAAAGCGCCATGGAGAAGGTCGGAAGCCACAACCTGTCCTACCGGATCCAGCTTCGCGGAAATGAAGATGAATATGAGCATATCGCCCGTTTTTTCAACAAGATGTGCGATGATCTGCAGGAAAACATCGACCGCATGTATTTGTACGAGCTCAAGCAGAAGAGCGCGGAGCTGGGGGCCCTGCAGGCGCGCATCAATCCGCATTTCCTGTACAATTCACTGGAAGCCGTTCGAGCCAAGGTGCTTGCAGACGGAAACGAAGAAGCCAGCGACATGATCGCGCAGCTGGCAGGCATTTTCAGGGGAATCCTCAAAGGGAAGGCAATTTGTACGGTTCGTCAGGAAATGGAATTCCTCCGGATGTACCTGAATCTGTTTTCCTTCCGGCATGGAGGCAATCTCGAAGTGGTGATGGCGGTCGATGCGAACGTGCTGGAGCTGGGGATGATCAAGTACCTGATGCAGCCGGTTGTGGAGAATTATTTCGTTCACGGGTATGATCAGGAACGGCTGGATAACCGCCTGACCTTTCACGGATATCGGGATGGAGAAGTCCTCGTCCTGAATGTGTGCGACAATGGGCGAGGAATCACGCCGGAACGGTTGATGGAAATTCGAGACCGGCTTGACACCCCCATCGACGAAACGGATGCAAGCTATGGTCTGGCCAATGTGAACGAACGCATCCGGCTGGTTTTCGGCTCGGAATTCGGGCTTTCGCTGGAAAGCGAACCAGGCGTGTTCACAAAGATCAGTCTTCGGTTGAAAGCCCTTCGATGCGATGACTTGGAAAAAATACTCACACCTTTGTCGTCTACCCTATAAATGCGTCGTATAAATAACATAAGCCATCAAACTCGGACGCATTTATAGGGAATTGCTGGTGATTCGCCGCGAAGCATGTATGGTCTACCCTATAAATACACCGAACGAGCAACATAAACGCAAAGATTAGGGTGTATTTATAGGGAATTGCTGGTGATTCGCCGCGAAGCATCAAGAGTCTACCATTTGAATCAAGCAGTCAAGATTGGTCTTGAAGGTGAATACAGGGAAATCATGGGGAGTTTCACGAATGGGGAAGCAGCATTGAACCCGTATGAAGTGGTCATTTTGGAAGACATGCACGCCTGAGCGTGCCACACAGCCAAGTGATGGGAAAAGGCAACCGGTGTGATGGGCCGGAATGAAAGGATGATCTCAGTATGATGGATCGTATTTCTCTGGAGTTGACTTCGTTTTCCGGTGTGACGCCGAAAGAAAGAATTTCTGTGCCCGTAATCCTTCCTGACGGGT
The DNA here is from genome assembly GCA_020047785.1 of Clostridia bacterium. Taxonomy (GTDB): domain Bacteria; phylum Bacillota; class Clostridia; order DSM-8532; family DSM-8532; genus JAEWSN01. Next base: position 6,146 of record JAIFNI010000066.1, on the reverse strand, counting down.
ATGCCGCGGGGGTCGATACCCTTGCCTCAGAAAGTGCCCTGTTGCGGCAACCCGCCTGCCAGCCTCCGTGGAGGATGGCGTTGGGCAACAGCGCATGGGAGGTCACCTGCAGTTGGGCGATGGCAGAGGAGAATTCGGGAATTCTGGATGGATCCGTCTGCTTCCGTGTTGTCTCGGGAACCTTGGATAATGCCAATGTGTCGGTTCGACTCGACCTCTCCGGGTGGTCTGATGAACACTATGTGATGATGCCTGCGGCTGTCTACAGCGGAAACCGGTTCAAGGTGGCGAACAAACACTATCCGCCGTTTCTTCACAAGGAAGACGGCATCGGACCGGATATGCCGGTCACCATCACGGATGTGCCTCATCTGGCCCTTGGGGAAGGTGATTCGCGCATCCACCTGCGGTCCGGGGACATGGCCACCCCTTGCATCTGCCTCTGCGATCCGCAGGGCAGGGATGGATTCATCCTGCAGGGAGAGCCGGATACTGAATTCGGCTATACCGGCTGGATGCTGGAGGAGAGTCCGGACCGGTCAACCGCCTTCATCCGGATGGAAGCGCCCGCCGTACGGAAGACCATGTACCAAATGTGCGACAGTTCGGTGCCATCAGACGACTGTGGTGCGAACTTCACGCAGGGGGATGTCCTGTCCCTGCACTTCCGGATCTATCGTTTCCCGTGCGGCGACATCCCTGCCCTTTTTGCCAAGTATCTGGAAGTACGCGAGGATCTTTCCGGAAAGCCTGTATTGCATCATGACTTGCCCTTGTCTGCCGCTTTTCGCCTGATCGAGGACAAATTCAACAAGGGACAGTGGAATGCGCGATTCGGCTATTACATGGCCAGCATGGACGGAGAGGGGACGCGGTTCGGAGACTGGCAGGCCGGATGGTGCGGCAACGGCATGCACACACTGGCTTTTCTGACGGACGGACAACCCCTCTCGCAGGAACGGAGCAGGCTGACCTGGGATGCGGTCTTTGGAATTCTTCAACATGAAAACGGGTGGATATCCCCCATTTTTTCAGGTGGAAACGAGTTGGGGGACGATTTCTGCCATCAGTCGGACACCCGCGTGATGCTGATCCGCAAGAATGCGGATCTCCTGCTGTTTGCCGGCCGGCATATCGCGTTGCTGCAGCAAAGAAAAGAAGTCGTTCCGCTGGCTTGGATGAGCGGATTCGGAAAACTTGCCGACGCCTTCGTCAGGCTATGGAACAAGAACGGTCAGTTTGGACAATTCATCAATATGGATCGGGATGAAATCCTGCAGGGGGGAACAGCATCCGGAGGTATCGCGCCAGGCGGACTGGCATTGGCCTGGAAGCTGACGGAAAACCCGGTGTATCTGGAAACGGCCATCGCGTCCGCCCGGCACTATTTCGAGAACTATGTCCTGAAAGGACTGATGAACGGTGGTCCCGGGGAGATTCTCCAGAATCCGGACAGCGAGTCCTCCTTCGGATTGCTGGAGTCGCTGGTGGAATTGTACGAAGTGACGGGAAACCGGGAATGGCTGCCCATGGCGGAAGCCTGTGCATGCCAGTGTGCGTCCTGGTGCGTGTCGTATGACTTTTCCTTCCCGCCGGATTCTGTTTTCGGCAGGCTTGGCATGCGAACTTCAGGCAGTGTGTATGCCAACGCGCAGAACAAGCATTCCGCACCCGGCATCTGCACGCTTTCCGGCGTATCCCTGCTGAAGCTGTATCGGGCGACGGGAAACCGGGTTTGGCTGGAACTGCTTCAGGCCATCGCCCACAACATCACCCAATACCTGTCACGACCGGACCGGTTGATTCCGACATGGGACAGCGATGGCGGAACGGAGCCCCCGGATGGTGCCGGACAAGGAAACCTTCTTCCGGCCGGCTGCATGTGCGAACGGGTCAACATGTGTGATTGGGAAACGAAAAAGAACATCGGCGGCATCTTCAACGGGGGATGCTGGTGCGAAACGTCGGCATTGCTCACCTACAGCGAGGTTCCGGGTGTCTGGGTGCTGACGGATACCGGCGAGGTGCATGTCTTTGATCATGTGGAGGCTGAATGGGAGGTTGCCGGGCAGTTCCAGGTCCTGAGCATCCGAAACCCCACGCGATACGATGCTGAAATCAAGATTCGAATTGAGTCCACCATGGACTTGGAAAACCCGATGGGGCCATGGAGCGGAAAAGACAGCCGGACTGTTTTCCTCGCTGCGGGAGATACTGTGAAACTGCATGCGCGGAGTATGTTAAAACACCTGTAAAAATGGTAAAATTGGCTTGTTCAGATGCATGGCTCCTGAGATTCACTGCCTTGGGGTACATCTCCCCGACGGTCGTCCTTGTGGTTCTCATGACAAGCGGGAGAGTAAGCCTTATGTATGCAGTGGTCGGGATTGGTGCTTCGGCCGGAGGGCTGGACGCGCTTGAGAAATTCTTCACCAATTTGCCTGCGCGGACAGATATGGCATTTGTGGTTGTCCAGCATCTTTCTCCTGATGTCAAAAGTCTCATGGGAGACCTGCTTTCCAGTCACACCGACATGCCGGTGGTTTCCATCGAGCATGGGATATCCGTTGAACCCGGTGCCGTCTATCTGATTCCTCCCCGGAAGAATGTGACCCTTGCCGGAGGGAAACTGCTGCTCTCGGAGCATGACAGTTCCCGGCGATTCCAGCTCCCCATCGACTTTTTCTTCCAATCCCTTGCCGATGACCAGGGGTCCAGGGCCATCGGCATCATCCTTTCCGGCACCGGCAGTGACGGGACCAGCGGGATACGGGCCATCAAGGAGCGGGATGGGCTTGTACTGGTGCAGGATGAGGGTTCGGCGCAGTTTGACGGGATGCCGCGAAGTGCCATCTATACCGGCCTGGTCGATCTGGTGCTTCCACCGGAAGACATGGGAGGCAAACTGGTCGAATACGTTGAAACCAGTTTTTGTCCGTTGGAGCAGGCGGTTGAAGGGAAATCCGACGCCGGTCAGGACAGTCTCGGGCTGATCCTGCAGACGCTGCGCAGAACGATGGACCTTGATCTTTCCTACTACAAGCAGCCGACCGTCCGCAGGCGGATTGAACGAAGAATGAGCCTGAATCGCATGCACAGCCTTGCTGAGTATGCACTTTTTCTGAGAAGCAACCGGAAGGAAACCGAATCCCTCTATCATGACCTGCTGATAGGCGTGACCCAGTTCTTTCGGGATCCCGAGGCCTTCGGGTTTTTGTCCGGCGTTGTGATTCCCAAAATCCTGCAATCCAGAAAGGTGGGAGAGCCAATCCGGGTCTGGGTTGCAGCCTGTTCGACCGGAGAGGAGGCATACTCCGTCGGCATCCTGTTCCGCGAATGCATCCGCAGAGCCAACAGAACGGACGAGGTACGGATTTTTGCCACCGATGTCGGCCGGAAAGCCATCGAATTCGCAGGCGCGGGACTGTATTCCGGAAATATCGTTGCGGATGTTCCCGCTGAATACCTGAACCGGTATTTTGTTCGGGACGGGTCCAACTATCAGGTCTGCAAGGAAGTCCGGGAGATGATTGTCTTTGCGGTGCACAACCTGATCCAGGACCCCCCTTTCAGCAAGATGGACCTGATCTGCTGCCGGAACATGCTGATCTATTTCCAGCCGGTTCTTCAGAGCAAGGTGCTTTCCCTGTTTGACTATTCCCTTCAATGCAACGGGTATCTGTTTCTCGGACCCAGTGAATCGATCGGTGAGGAGGCGCATTCGTTCCTGCCCGTGGAGGCAAAATGGAAAATCTACCTGCACAAGGAGCAAGGTAAAATCGCCAACCAGAATATGGAGCAGCACGCTCCTTCGGGCGTCACCTCTTCTGCAAGTCTCCTGCCGGAGGCTTTTCCTGCTGCGAAAACGGAAAAATCAGCCAGGATGAAGGAACAGCTGCATCGGATTCTGGTTCAGATGCATGTCGGGCCTGCAATTATTGTGGACGAGGCGTTCAACGTCCTGCTGATACTGGGAGGCGCAACCCGGTTCTTGAATCTGTCCGATGGCATCCCCTCATATCAGCTGGACGATTTGCTTGAAAACAAGGCAGCACTGGCTGTCAGGGCGGCACTTGGAAGGGCGTTCCAGGGCAGTGCCCGAAGCCGCTTCCAGTATGTGATGCAGCGGCCGGACGGTTCCGATGAATCTGTCGATGCGAGCGTGGAAGCCATGCCGGAAGGGGTGGGGTCTTCCAAACTGGCATTGATCCGTTTTGCGGTTACGACAGCCGAAACGGCCTCCATCACGGATATCGGGCCGGTCATCAATCAGGATATTCTGGAACGCATCGGTTGTCTGGAGCAGGAATTGCAGGACAACCGGGAAGCGCTTCAGACCACCATTGTGGAACTGGAGGCTTCGAACGAGGAGCTTCTCACCTCAAACGAGGAATTGCAGAGCACGAATGTGGAGCTGCATTCCGTCAATCAGGAGCTGATTTCCCTCAATGCGGAATACCAGGCCAAGATTACCGAGTTGACGGACCTGAATGATGATATTGGGAATTTTCTGGGAAACACCCGAATTGGCATGTTGTTTCTGGACCGCAGCCTGTGCATCCGGAAATTCACGCAAACCGTCCGGACTGTCATCAATCTGATGGATCAGGATGTTGGGCGCCCCCTCGGTCATCTGTCGCACCATCTTTCCAATACGGATCTCCTCGCGGACTGCCGTGTGGTTCTGGAAACGACTGCGCCCGTGAAGAAGGAAGTGCCCTGTGACAATGGAATGGTTTGGCTCATGGACATCCTCCCTTACCGAACCCGGGATAACCAGGTCAAGGGGGTTGTCGTCAGTTTCGTCGACATGACGGAATTGAAGACCGCCCAGTCGGAAAGGGATCAGCTTGTTCAGGAGTGGCAGCGGGCTTCCGCAGGTAGAGCGGCCCACGCGGAAGGAGAAGGATCATGACGAATCTGGATGCCCTGTGGATGGACAGGGTGGTCGTCAAAACGGTCACGGAACTTGGGAATCGATTCAAAGCAAACCGAATCACGGAATACATGCCTTTCATCCAGCCTGAGATGGAAAAAGGGGTTCGGTTCATTCTGCTGTTTCTTCGGGAGTCGCTGCTGTTCGGAAAACCGGAAATCTTTTTCGACAATGTGGCATGGTTCCGACAGAACCATCTCAACCAGTCTCTCCCGCCTTTTGTTCTGGAAGAGACGCTGGGTTTGTTGAAAGCCATCATCACCGAAGAAGGGAGCACCAGTTTCTGGCGGCGCGCGAATCCAATCATGGACGAGGCCCTGGAGCATATGGCGGAAGGGATGCCCGTGCGTGAAACCTATCTGGACCAGCCAGGAGTTGACATGGCCGGATGCGGAAGGTATCTGGATGCCCTGTTGTCCTTTGACCCGGAAGGTGCGCGTGAGGTCGTTCGAACGATGCTTCAGGAAGGCCCTGACGCAAGAAAAGTTTACAGCAGGCTGATTCAGCCTGTGCTATATGAAACCGGCAGGCTATGGCACACCGGCACCATCAGTGTGGCGCAGGAGCATTATGTGACAGAGGCCACCCGGTCCATCATGGCGTCCATCCTCCCATCAGCAGGACATGCGCCTGAATCGGGCCGCACGTTTGTTGGGCTGTGTGTGGAGAATGAGCAGCATAGCGTGGGCATTCAGATTGTCTGCGACCTCTTCGCGTTCGGGGGCTGGCAGTCTCATTATCTTGGATCGAATGTGCCCTGCCCCGGTATTCTCGACCTTCTGACCAGGAAGGAGGTCGACATCATCGGCATCTCTGTCGCCATGCCCTACAACATCCACAAGGCAGCGGAAGTCATTGAATGCATTCGTTCCCTGTCAGGCATCCGACAGCCGGGTATTCTGGTTGGCGGTGTTGCGTTCAATGAGTATCCGGATTTGTGGATGAAGGTGGGGGCCGACGGGTATACGAGGACCGCCGAAGAAGCCTTTGAGATGGGGACCAGGCTTGCAGCCAGCCAACCCGATGCCGTCAGGAGGGCACATGAAGAAGCATGAACTGCGGCACAAGGCCGAAGAACTGCTCAACACCCAAACCCGCCCCATCTCCCAGGAGGAGAGCGTGAAACCGAACCGCCTGATCCATGAACTGCAGGTTCATCAGGCGGAGCTGGAACTGCAGAATGACGAGCTGCAGCTTTCCCGTAGCGAAC
>JAIFNI010000106.1 GCA_020047785.1 Clostridia bacterium | reverse complement strand
TTCACCAACGGCAGGATGTTTGAGTAGCCAGTTTCAGATTGTTCAGCCATATTCTATATCATACACTCGTGACGGAGGTGTTCACGTGCTTCGAAAAACCGGTTTCCTCCATGAGCTGAAGAAGAACAGGGTCCTCTTCCTCATGCTGCTGCCAACATTCATCTTTTTTTTCATCAACAATTATCTCCCCATGGTCGGCATCTATTTCGCCTTCTCGAAATACGACATTCGAGGAGGGTTGTTCCATAGTCCTTTCATCGGCATGAAAAACTTCGAATTTCTATGGAAATCGAACATCCTGCTCCAGATTACGAAGAACACCATCCTGTACAACATCATCTTCATTTTTGTCGGGAACTTCCTGCAGGTCTTCTCAGCCATCCTGTTGAGCCGCCTCATCGGGAATGTGTTCAGAAAAGTGACCCAGACCCTCATGTTTCTGCCTTATTTCGTCTCCTACGTCATCATGGGCGTGCTTGTCTACAACCTGTTCAATTATGAAATCGGCTTTGTCAACACGATGCTGCGGGGATTCGGTGCGGAGCCGCTGGACGTCTTCAATACACCGAACCTCTGGTATGCGCTGATTCCGGGATTCTACATGTGGAAATGGATCGGATACGGCACCGTCATCTATCTGGCCAGCATTCTGGGCATCAGCAATGAATATTACGAGGCCGCGGAATTGGACGGCGCAAACATCTTCCAGCAGATCCGGCACATCACCGTTCCATTGATTGTGCCGACTTTCATCATTCTGGTCCTCTTCGCGCTCGGCAATATCATGAAAGGTCAGTTCGACCTCTTCTACCAGCTGATCGGCAACAACGGGAATCTCTACGCAAGCACCGACATCATCGACACCTATGTGTATCGTTCTTTGGTGACCAACTTCGACATCGGCATCGGCAGCGCGGCAGGTCTTTATCAGTCCGTCTTCGGCTTCATCCTGATCATGACCGTGAACTTTCTGGTGAAACGGAAGAATCCTGAATACGCGCTGTTCTGATCCAAGGCGATCCGGATCAAGGCGATCCGGACCAGGACGATCCGGATCTTGCGTCGAACCACAGCCGGCCGCACCCATCATTCATCCTGGAGGAATCTATGCACGGGATAAAAAGAGGACCTGCCGCCATCGTGTTCAATGTCATCGCTTACATAGTCATCCTTGCCATCACAGTGTTATGTCTTCTGCCGTTCATGCTGATCATTTCGGGCTCTCTCACCGACAATGCTTCCATTGCGGTGGACGGCTACCATTTCATCCCGAAGGTCTTTTCCCTGGAAGCGTACACAACCATCTTCATGTTCCCCGAAACCGTGCTTCAGGCCTATAAGGTCACCACGGTGAACACCCTCGTCGGAACCCTGCTTGGCCTGTTTTTCATGTCCATGGCGGGTTACGTCCTGTCACGGAAGGATTTCAAATACAGGAACACGATATCCTTCCTGATTTACTTCACCACGATTTTCGGCGGCGGTCTGGTTCCCTGGTACATGATGATGACCAGTGTCCTGAAGGTGAAGGATTCGTACGCCGCGCTCTGCTGGCCGGGGTTGATGGCACCGTTTCTCATCATTCTGATGCGTACGTTCATCACGTCCTCTCTTCCGGATGAAGTGGTCGAATCAGCCAAAATCGACGGCGCCGGCAGCTTCCGGACCTATTGGAGCATCGTTCTGCCGATTGTCAAACCCGGATTGGCGACCGTCGGCCTGTTCGTCGCCCTGAACTACTGGAACGACTGGTTCCTCTCATCCATGTTCATCACGACGCCTTCCAAGTACGAGCTGCAGTTCTATCTCTACAACATGCTGAGCAGCTATGAAGCCTTGAATTTCATGCTTTCATCGGGTGTCACCATCATCACGAATCCCCCGTCCGAATCGATCAAACTGGCCATGGCCATCATCGCCACAGGCCCTGTGCTTCTGTTTTATCCATTCATCCAGCGTTATTTCGTGGCGGGCATCACGGTCGGTGCCGTGAAGGGATGAATGCCGCCGATCCTGGCAGGGTTCCTGCATTCCAGTCAGATCCGGCGGCGGGTCCGATGGATCCGTTTCATATCGGTTGATACCGGGAAATCCCGGCGATACAGACACATCAGATTAAGGAGGAGAAGCCCATGCGAAGAAAATCTCACAGACTGCTGCTTATCGTGACCCTCATCGCAATGTTTGCATCCATCCTGGCCGGCTGCGGCGGCACCGCGGCACCGGTCGAATCCGCAACCCCGGTGGCTGCCACGGCTGAAGCCACGGAAGCCGCCACGCCGGAAGCCGCAACGCCCGAGGCCACTGAGGCCGCTCCGACGGCGGAAGCGCTGAAGCCGGTCGAATTGGAGTTCTACATGGTCGGCGACGGCCCGAAGGACCTCCAGATCATCCAGGACAAGCTGAATGAGATGTCGCAGAAAGATCTCAACTGCACCGTCAAATACAATTTCACGACATGGACGGATTTCACCACCAAATACAACCTGCTTCTCTCGACCGGCCAGCCTGTTGACCTGATCTATACCGCCGGTTGGCTCGATTACCAGAAACTGGCCCGCAACGGCGCATTCCTTGCGCTGGACGAATTGCTTCCAAAGTATGCGCCCGACGTATGGGCCTTTGTTCCCCAGGATGTATACAACCAGGTGAAGATCGGCGGGAAAATCTTTACCATCCCGGCCACCTGGAAGGAATTCATCAACAACGGATTCCAGTATCGCCAGGACCTGCAGGAAAAATACAATCTCCCCGTACCGGATTCGATCGCAAACATTGAAGCCTATCTGGAAGGTGTGAAGAAGAATGAGCCCGGCCAGGTGCTGACGAATGAAACGGTCAACACCGGCAATTTCTCCGGTCTGTTCAGCGCAGTCGCTGTCCTCGAGTTCAAATACGGCTGGGCCAACGGCTCTCTGTACGGATTGGTTTCGGATTATACGAAGCCTTCCGAGATGCGCCCCTATTGGGGAACCCCGGAGTTCGTCGCCGACATGAAGGTTTTCAAGACCTGGGCCGACAAGGGCTTCTGGTCCCGCAGCGCCCTGTCCGCGAAAAACGACCCGACCTCGTTCCCGAACGGCAAGGCTGTCGTGGTCATGGCCGGACAGAACCCGAACAAGTACGGCAAGGATTTTGAAATCGTGCTGGGTGCCCATCCCGACTGGAAGGTCGGTTACATTCCTTATGCCAATGCCAATGGCGTAGCCGTTCCGGCACACGCCACCCAGAACGGCTATGGCGTACCGGTATCCTCCAAGAATCCCGAACGCGCCCTGATGTTCTACCAGAAGCTGCTGCTTGACAAGAATTATCACGATCTGTCCCAGTATGGCATCCTCGGAACCCACTACAATGAGACGGACGGGTATTATGAGGGAATCGGAGACCCCTCGAAGACCGGATTCGGACGTGAAGGCATGAACGGCTGGGCATGGAGAAATCCGGAATACATGCTGTTCCCGAAGAGCTTTGACGTGGTGAAGCAAGTATTTGCGGATCTGGACGTCATCGCCAACAAACAGCCTGACTACAAGGGCATCAACATCGGCGGCGGCTTCGCCGAAGACTATTCCTCCTATCAGAGCGAACGCGCCGCCCTCGGCACGGTGCTCACCCAGTATCTGGCCCCGCTGGAAGCCGGACTTGTCAAGGACGTCGACGCGGCTGTGAAGACGCTGATGGAAAAGGCAAATGCCGCCGGACTGGAAAAAATCCAGGCTGAATACAAGAGACAGTGGACCGAATACTGCGCCGCATACGGCTACAAGTAAGTCGTCGGAAAGAAATTACCTGCTCTTTTTCAAAATGGGAATGACGAGTCTGGTCAATGTTTTTCGAGAGGGGAACCCGAATGGGTTCCCCTTTTCCATGCATGTGACGGATTTCATTTCACCTTGACGGGGTATGGCTGGCTCATCGAACCCGGCATCCAGGAGATGGAAACGCTTGTCAGGACCTTTCGGACACGCGCGGAGAAGATTGGGCCGGACCGGATTGTCTGGCGTTGTGATCCGATGTCCCCGTTCCTTCTGAGGAATCTGATGCCTGATGATGTAGTGAAAGAACGAATTTTCGTGTGAATCCCTTTGAATTCCGAACGAAGTGCGATACGCAGACCTGGTGGCGGTCCATCAATAATTTCTATTGTAAGTATGATAAAACATATAGTTTCAACACCTCCCCGCTGACTTATGATGGAATGATTCAAGCTGCATGCCGGAAAGTATTTCAACATAGATGAAAGTCATCGGAATGCTCCATGAAAGAAACAATCATCCATCCATCCATCCGACCGATTTATGGAGGTATGCAATACGATGAAGATCAGATTCAGGCCTTTTGTCGTCATCAATGGCAGTATTCGCATGAAATTGATTGCTTCATTTCTGGTTCCCGTCTTCTTCCTGATTGTTCTTGGTTCTGTTTCCTACTCCATGGCATCAAAAGCACTCGGTGCAAGTGCGAAGGACTCCACGCAGCTTCTCGTCACCAGCAAAGCGCAGTATCTCGATATTGTGCTGACCAAAATCGACGGCAACGTGATGCAGCTGATCTCGAGCAGCATTCTCCAGACGTATCTGGCCGATCCGGATGAAGAGGCCCGCATCATGGCGGCCGGAGATGCGCAGAGAATGGTCGGAGCCTACCTCCAGTCCGATCCCGTCATCATCAGTCTGGCCATTCTTGGGGAACTCGGCTCAATCAATTCTCCGGTTTCCGCGGCCAACCTGAAGAAGGTGATGGAACTGCAGCTGGTCCAAAAGGCCATTGAGGCCAAAGGTCAAGGGGTCTGGGTGACGGATGCCGCTGTGATCGATGACTATCTGTCGATGGCTGACAATGCAACCAACACCGCGTTCTACAACGTGAAAGAGCCGCAGATCTTCTATGTCCGCTCTCTGCGCAGTGCAAGAACCGGTGATTCGATGGGTGTCCTGGTCATGGCCCTCAACCCGAAAACCATCAATGCGTTCATTGGGGGCATGTCAAAGGGAGAAGGGGCTCAGACGCATCTTGTCGGACCGGACGGCTACGATGTGGCTTTCCGATTTGCCGCTGCGGAAGAGGACAGGGAGAAGGTTGATCCGCTGTCTCCGGAGGGGTATGCGTTTTCAAAAACCGATTATTTCAAACGCAATGCTGCCGATGAAAAAGTACTCTCTTTCAGCGAGGATGTCATCGTCAAGGGTGACAGATATCTGGCCGTCTCCGAAAAAATGCCCAAATTCGGGCTGACTCTTTCCAGGCTCATGCCCTATGCCACCATGATGAAAGGTGCGGACGGTATCCTGAACCTCACCATTCTGATTGTGCTGCTTGCCGGTATCGTTTCCGTCGGAGTGGGCTTCTTCATGGCCAGCGGGATGAGCCGGACCATCAAGAGGATCGTGACGCTTTCGGAACAGGCAGCATCGGGAGATCTGACTGTCACACCGGTTTCCGGCCGCAGCGATGAACTGGGTGTGCTCACCAGAGCCATCAGCGGGATGATTGCAAGCATGAGGGGTCTGATAGAGCGGACGGCAGGCACGGCGAACATGGTGGCCGATTCCGCCATAGTGGCAGCGAATTCCACCCTGCAGCTGTCGAATGGATCGAAGGAAATATCCAAAGCCATATCTGAAATCGCTCAGGGAGCCACCTCCCAGGCACAGGACGCCGAACAGGGTGTTTCAAGGATGAGCGAGTTGGCCAGCTCCATGGGCATGGTGGGCGACAATGTGCGTGTCATCGAACAGGTGACGAACAGAACCGTGGAACTGACTGTCATCGGATTGGATTCGATCGGTGAACTGGACCAGAAGTCGAAAGAAACAAACGGAATCATTCGTATCATCGTGGGCAACATTCAGGAATTGAGCGAACGCTCCAATTCCATAGGAGGCATTGTAAAGGTGATCAACGGTATTGCCGATCAGACGAATCTGCTGGCGCTCAATGCCGCCATCGAGGCGGCCCGTGCAGGCGAGATGGGGCGCGGATTCGCTGTTGTGGCCGATGAAGTGCGCAAACTGGCTGAGCAATCCATGAAAGCGACCCGTGAAATCGGTGGAATTGTCGTGGAAACACAGAAACAGACCCGTGCTACGGCAGATTTGGCAGAAAAGACCGGTGATATCCTGCATATTCAGGATATAGCCATGGAGAAGGCGATTCGTGCTTTCAACGACATCAGCGGGTCCATGGACCAACTTGTCGGTCAGGTGCATGTGATTATGAATGATGTGGACCAGATGGACCACGTCAAATCGGAGACCCTGCTGGCCATTCAGAATATTTCCGCCGTATCGCAGGAAACTGCGGCATCCACGGAGGAGGTCATGGCGTCGAGTGACCTGCAGATGCATAATATTGGCAATGTGGCCGAATATGCCGCACGGCTCGGGGCCGATGCGGAAGCGCTGCAGATGGCCATCAGTCAATTCAAGGTGTAGGCTGACCCTGTGAAAAGAGGGGACCGCGGAGTATGACTTCCGGTCCGGGCAAGATCGTCCGTGTTGCACTCCCGCAGGGTTAGCGGTATGATGTGTGGCATACGGCCTCCTTCTGCACGCGTGTTTCCATTCATCTGCATCGGGCTGTTCAGCAGCGTTCTGGTCCGAGTCCTGTGTGCATGCCCTTCCTACATTCATGTTCCGAAGGAGTTGTCGGCTTACGGTCAAGCATCATGCAGGAGAGTGGAATGTGACCAGATTGGAAGAGACGGCACAGGGACGTCTGACCGGGATGATTCAGGACAATGCCAGTCACTCCGGGTTTGCCATGGAAACCGATGCGGTTCCGGAAAGCGAAACGGGCGCTGCCGAAATGCCACGCTACATCAGCATCAGGTGGAAACTGCTGCTGATATACTTCATTTGCGTACTCATACCCATTGGTTTGGTCAGTGCTTATTTTTACAATGGTCTGCTCCACCGGGTGGAACAGGATCAGCGGGCCGTCCTGCTGCAGAGTGTGAAACGGTCCGCGGAAAGCATCGCCCGGGATATCAGCGAGGCGGTCGCACTCAGTGACAAGATGTATACGGATTCCCCGTTGTATGAGTCACTCGACCGGGCCTATCCGGATCCGGACGATTTTTACAAAATGTACGAATCTTACCTGAAAATCGCCTGGCAGAATATTCTGCCTTTCAATTCCAATATCCGGGCATTCACAATCTACTGCGACAACCCGACCGTTCTGAACGGAAAAATTGTGGAATTCATCGATGATACCGTGAAAAACAGCCCCTGGATGAAATTGTTGTGGCAGAACGGCGAAAACATCCAGCTGATGAATTATTACGGTGCGAATGACCGCCCGGGAGGTCCGCGCCGGCAATTCGCGCTGCTGCGGAAACTGGATTTCAATCGAAGTTATACCAGCTACATGAAATTGCTGAAAATCGATTACGACCCCGACATGCTGTTCCAGGTGCTGAGCAAGGAAGACACGCGGGACGGCATCCTGTATGTGCTTGATGAAAAAAACAACGTGATTGCCTCCTCCTCGCTGGATGTGGAGGCGCGTATCCGTTTCGCGGATGAGACACTGCCGGAGCTGTCACGAAACCACTTCCGACTGGAACAGGACATCACGGCAAACAGCGGCTGGAAAGTGGTGGGAATTTTTGATGCGGATTTCTTCAGTCGGGCCTTTGTGGAGAGCCGCAACCAGATATTCATCGTTGTGACTCTGGTCATTGCTTTTTCAATTGTCCTCATTGTGCTGATGACAGGCTCCCTGAGCCGACGGCTGTCCATGCTCGCCCGACAGGTTCAGAAAGTCGAGAAGGGTGAACTGGAGCTGATTGGGGACCACTCGAAGGGCAGTGATGAACTGGGGTATCTGATAACCGTCATGAACCAGATGATCAGCCGAATCCACCAACTTGTCGAGGATGTTTCACAGGCCCGGGTCCGGCAGACCCGCATCGAACTTGAGAAAAAACAGGCGGAACTGAATGCGCTTCAAAGTCAGGTCGATCCGCATTTCATGTTCAACGTGCTTGAAACCATCCGGATGAAGTCGTTCCTGAAGAACGAGCAGGAAACGGCGCGGATGGTGAAGTTCATGTCCAAGATGTTCCGAAAGCTCCTGCTCTGGGATGACGATCTCATCAAGGTATCGGACGAAATGGAGTTCATCAAGGAATTCCTGGAGATTCAGCGTTACCGGTTCGATGATGAACTGACTTTTGAACTCGAGATTGATGAGGCGGCGGAATCCTGCCTGATTCCCAAAATGGTGCTGCAGACCCTGGTGGAGAATGCCTGTGTTCATGGAATAGAGGCCTCTTCCTCCACAGGGAAGGTAACCATTCGTGTGGAACGGGTCGGTGATGAACTGTATTGTCTGATCAGGGACAACGGTGTCGGTCTGGCGACGGGAAAGCTGATGCAGATCCGTTCGCTGATTGCGAATCCCGACCAGCCATCGGGAAGCGTGGGCATTCGCAATGTCGTGCGGCGTCTGATGCTCTATTACGGAGACGATTACCGTTTTGATTTCCGCAGCGAGGAAGATCGGTATACGGAAGTGCTGCTGACCATACCTGTCCGAAAAGTGAGGGAAAACTGACATGTTCAAGGCGATGATCGTCGATGACGAGAAAAGCATATGCGAGGGGCTCAGACGGATCATTGAATGGGAATCCTGCGGGTTCGAGGTCTGCGCCATAGCACGAAGCGGCGAAGAGGCAGTGCGGCTGTTTGCCCAGCATCGCCCGGATTTGGTGCTGACGGACATTCGCATGCAGCGGATGAGTGGCCTGGAATTAATCGGGAACTTGCGCGCGGCGTATGGGAAGGAAATCGAATTTATCATCATGAGCGGATACTCGGATTTCGAATATGCCCGCCAGGCTATTCGTCATGGGGTTTCCAACTATCTTCTGAAGCCTGTGGACGAGCAGGAACTGCATGAACTTCTGCGGGAAGCGGCGGAACGGATTGCACAGAACAATGACAGGAACATGAATGTGAAACGGGTCCGCCTGCAGCAGCTGACGATGGGGAGAAAGACGGAGGAACCGGTAGGGGAAGTCAATTGGATGGAACGGGAGTCGGCGCACGGGCTTCAGGTAATTGTGGTGGATGGATACCGCCCTTTGCTTTGGCCTCCGGAGAACAATGCCGAATCCGATGGGGAAGAGGATGTCGAAACCCTTGCTGTCGGCAACAGCGGGAATCTCAAAGACGATGGAATTCCTCAGAAGGTATTGGATGCGTTTTCGCGGTTTCCCGACACGGTTCTGGGTGAAATGCAGGTTTTTCTGATTCGGGAAGAACCGGCGAAGCTGGAATTGATAGCGGGAGATACCCTGCTGGAATCCAGGCATTTCGAGGTGCTTCCCTTTGCGGGCATGATTCGGGATTGGTTTCGTGCCTCAGGTGTGCGTGTGGATGTGCTGGTGGGGGACAAGGTTGCCTCATTCTCCCAGCTGCGCCAATCCATGCTTTCCATCGGAGAGCGGAGGGAGACCGTATTCTTTGGTGGCGTCAAACGCCAGGAAGTGCTGCGGCCGAATCCTTGCGGCAATTCGAGGAAGAACACCGCCATCCCCCAATGTGGCCCGATCAATTGGATATACGGTCCCGAGCCGACTGTGATCGGGAAGGAACCGCAGCGGACCGATCCCGCATCCGTCTCGGGGTTGATGGATGCCATCCGGGATTGTCGGGAAACCGATGTGACCCCGTGCATTCAAGCCCTGCACGGGCAGCTTCATGAGTCGGGACAGCCCTCCTCGACCGTACTTGTCTGGTATCGTGAAATCATTTCGCAGGTGATGGCGCTGGTGCTGCCCGCAGAAGTCTTCACCGAACGGGTTGCAGCCCTGTATGACGAATTGTGCGCCTCCCTGGACAGGATGGATCTGGAACAGATGATGGCTTGGCTTGACTGTCTGTCCCATGAGGCCATCGGAACGCTTGGCAGACAAACCGGCCTTGCTTCGGGCGGCGTCATCGCAAAAGTGCTGCTCCATGTTCGGAATCACTACACCGAGAATTTGGACCTGAAGGATTTGGCGAAGCAGTTTTATCTGAATCCTGCCTATCTCGGGCAGCAATTCCGCAAGAAAACCGGCACCACGCTCAAGCAGCATGTCAATGGTCTCAGGATGGAGGAGGCGATGAGACTGCTGCTCCATTCGGAGATGAAGGTCTATGAGATTGCCCGGAAAGTTGGATTCGAAGACGGCAATTACTTCATTGTCCGTTTCACGGAGCATACGGGGCTTTCACCGTCCGAGTACCGGCATAAGGCGGATGCATGAGGCATGGTTCGCGCCATCACGCCGGGAGACAGGCAGAGAGAACTGTGATTTTTCTTGTGGGAACAATGTTTTTTATAGTGGAACCATCCCGATATCCCGGTATGATGGAGTGGATTCCGACGGGGGAAGGAGGAGGGACATGAAACGGAAGGCAGTCGTGAAACTGGCCTGCTGCCTGTTGATTTTTTTGTTCGCTTCCTGTGGGCTTTTTCCGGAAGGTACAGACCTTCCTTTGTCGTCTTCTGCAGATCTGCAGGATCATACCGGAAGCGGGGGGGTGGTTCCGGGGGATGAAGTCGTGAAGGTGACCGGGAAAGACCCTGTGACGTTCACGATGTTTGTCGGCAATCCCGGGCAAGCACCGGCACCTGATGCGAAAATCATCAGAAAAATTCAGCAAATCACCGGGGTTACCATAGAATTCGAGTTTCTGGTGGGCGATCTTTCCCAAAAGTCCGGGGTGATGATCGCATCCGGCGATTACCCCGATTTCATTTATCCTTCGCAGGACCGCAACAAGTTCGTGGAAGCCGGTGCATTTACCCCGCTGGAAGACAAGATTTACACCTATCCGAACCTGAAGCGGCACTATGAAAAATACGATGCAAAACTGCGCGCCATCGGAAACGAGAAGAAGATATACATCCTTGATGCATGGGGCCGGCAGTATGGTGAGGCATATGAACCGGGTTACGGGGGTCCGGCCTTCTGGATACAGAAGGATGTGCTGGCGGAAGCCGGTTATGTCAGGCCAGGGACCCTGGAGGAATATTTCAATGTGATCGAAGCATACATAGCCAGACATCCCACCATCGATGGGAAGTCCGTCTCGGGATTTGAGATTTTATGTGACGGCTGGCGCTCCTTCTGCCTCAAGAACGCTCCCCAGCATTTGGTGGGAGCCCCCAATGACGGCGATATCCTGGTGAACCAGAAAACACTGAGATCGGAAATCTATGCGAACAAGGGCTATGCAAAGGCCTATTACGCCAAACTGAACGAAGAATATCTGAAAGATGTGATCACGCCGGAGACGTTTACACAAACATATGACCAGTATCTTGCGAAAATCACCTCGGGAAGAGTTCTGGGCATGTTCGACCAGGGTTGGAATTTTGCAGATGCCACGAATCTGCTGATCCGGGATGGAAAATACGAACGCACGTATGTTCCTTTGGAACTGACCTATGAGGGGATCAAACCGTGGTACCGGGATGTGAATTCCGTGGTGGGAGGCAATGGCCTTGGCATATCCGTGAACTGCAGGGATGTGGAGCGGGCTCTGTCATTTATGGACCGGATGTTGGATGAGGACATACAGAAACTGCTGACATGGGGCATCGAAGGCGAGAATTTTCAGATGGATTCCGATGGCAAGTACTTTCTGACACTGGAACAGCGCACTTTGCGCAATGATCCTGTTTTCGCCGTGAAGACGGGTATCGGCAGCCAGTTGTATCTGTGTTTTCCCAAAATGCAGGGTTTCTTTTCCGATGGCAACGGTGCGGGTCCACAGTCCCAGCCGGAAGAGGTGCTCGCTTCCATGGATCCGTACGATCGGGAATTTTTGGATAAATATCATTTTCAGTCATTTTCCGAATTCATGACACCCGGTCCTGAAAATCCTGCCTATTATCCTGTCTGGGCCTTCACCATCCCGGAGGGAACACCGGCCAAGCTTGCCTACACCAAATATACGGACACGGAAGCCAAGTTCCTGCCATATGTCATCATGGCCAAAAAGGGGCATTTTGAAGCGGCCTGGGACGAATATATTGCGGAGTTGGGCATGACCGGTTACAAGGCCTATGAGGCGGAGGTGGACCGGCAGATCCGGGAACGCATGTCGTCAAAATGAAACACTGGAAAGAAACTGCCTGCCCCATGCATTTCTCAAAAAATGGCGGGCAGGGTCATTCTTTCAGAAATGCTTGGACAGGCTTTATCATGCCAGGCACCGGACTCGACGGAAGGGACCATCTATAATTTCTCAAGAAGAATCATTGTTTTATATAGTGGAACCGGAAATCCATGCAGGTATGATGGGTAAGAAGCAGGACCGGTAAACAGGGTGCCTGCTTCGAACAATGATGCTCATCAGAAATGCGGGGTTGAAAACATGAGTCTTCCGGCACCTACCCTGGCAGGCGCGACAAGGAAAAAGAAAAGCGGACTTTTTCGGGAACTGCGCGTGAATGCCCCCCTTTTCGTCATGGCCGCTCCAGCCATCCTCTTCGTGCTGATCAACAATTACATCCCCATGCTGGGTCTTTCTCTGGCGTTCAAGAACATCAGCTTTTCCCTGGGTATCTTCAAAAGCCCGTGGAATGGTCTGAAAAACTTCGAATTCCTGTTCAAATCCCCGGACGCATGGATCATGACCCGCAACACCGTCGGGTACAACCTCATTTTCATCATCCTCGGGCTGCTGATTCCCGTTGCCTTCGCCATCGCGTTGAATGAGTTGAGGAGTGCGAGGGCTTCCAAATTCTTTCAATCCGCCATGCTGCTTCCGAATTTTCTCTCATTCGTCGTGGTCAGTTATCTGGTTTTCGCCTTGCTTTCCCCTCAGTCCGGTCTGGTCAATCAAATCCTGATATCCCTCGGAAAAGACCGGGTCTCCTGGTATGAGGATTCCACCTGGTGGCCACTCATACTTGTCCTGACGCATGTCTGGAAAAATGCCGGCTACGGCACGGTTGTCTACCTGGCCGCCATCGCCGGCATCGACCCCTCCTATTATGAAGCGGCTGTCATCGATGGCGCCGGGAAATGGCAGCAGCTGCTGAAAATCACACTGCCGAACCTGAAGCCGCTGATGACCATCCTCACCATCATGGCCATCGGACGCATTTTCAATTCGGATTTCGGGCTGTTCTATCAGGTGCCCCTGAACTCGGGTCTTCTGTCCGACGCAACCAAGACCATCGACGTGTATGTTTTCAACGCAGTCAAGTCTGAGGTTGGGTTGGGTGCCGCTGCAGGTTTTTACCAATCGGTCGTCGGATTTGTTCTGGTCGTGTGCAGCAATTGGTTCATCTCGAAGGTGGACCCCGAAAACAAGATTTTTTAGGAGGACGCCGACGTGACCACTGCCAACGAGACCATTGTCAGGAAGAAAACCAGCAAGTTCAGGGGCAACAGCATATCGCCGGCCGCCGATGGGCTGCTGAGCCTTCTGTTCGCCATATACGGCATTCTGTGCCTCGCTCCGATTATCCTTGTCATCATTGTATCCTTTACGGATGAGAAAACCCTCGCATTGAACGGGTTTACGTTCTTTCCCAAGATGCTGGCGCTCAATGCCTACGAATTTCTGCTGGCGGACTGGCGTTCCGTGGCCAGAGCCTATGGCATCACGGTCTACGCAACGATTGTCGGAACCATCCTCAGCGTCCTCATCACCTCCATGTTCGCCTATGTCGTCTCCCGCAAGGATTTCAAATACCGCAACCATTTCGCCTTCTTCATGTTCTTCACCATGCT
>JAIFNI010000170.1 GCA_020047785.1 Clostridia bacterium | reverse complement strand
TTTCCAGCAGTTCATCCCGACCCGCGAACAGGACAGTATGCTCTCCGGCTATCGTTCCTCCGCGTACGGCATGTATGCCTATCTCATGGTTTGTACGTTTTGCATCCTTGCCATGACGGCCGTGAACATAATCGAGTCGGACATCATCCAGGGCCTCCTGAATGGCATCCGCAATCGCGAGTGCTGTGCCGCTGGGCGCATCCAGTTTCTGATTGTGATGTTTTTCGATGATTTCGATGTCGAATTCCCGATGCAGGACGCGGGAAGCCTTTTGAACCAGATCGATGAGCAGATTCACACCGACGGACATGTTTGCGGAACGCAGGACTGCCGTGACGGAAGAGGCTTCCGCCAGCAAGGCCAGATGCCCGCTGTCCAGTCCTGTTGTTGCTACCACGATGGGAAGCCGGTTTCTTCCGGCAAATCGAAGTGCTTTTTCGAGACCGGTGGGATGGGAGAAGTCGATAATGACATCGACCTGTTCCTGTACCTTGTCGATATCCTGATAGATGGGATACGTGTCGGGGTTCATCGGGTGAATATCGACACCCGCGGTGATGACGAGATCGGACCGTTCCCTGACAGCGAGGGTGATCGCCTGGCCCATGCGGCCGTTGCAGCCAATCAGCAGGATTTTCAGCATGAGAATTCCTCCATTCAAATCAATCCGTAGGTGCGCATGGCGGAAGACAGCATCCGCCTGCCGGCCTCGCTGATTTCGACAAGCGGCATTCTGCAGGCGCCGACATGCATGCCCATGAGATTCATCGCTTCCTTCACAGGAATCGGACTTGTCTCGCAGAACAGGGCCTCCACAAGCGGGATGGTCTTCAACTGGAGCGCAAGGCCGCGGGCCTGGTCGCCGGAAAGCCAGGCATGAACCATTTCGTGGGTGTCCTTCGGAATGATGTTCGCCATGACCGAGATGACGCCAAGACCGCCCAAAGAGAGCATGGGAACGACCAGTCCGTCCTCGCCGGAGAATATCTGGAAATCCGGCCCGGCCAGTGCCCTTGTTTCCGGTGTCTGGGGGAGGTTGCATTCTTTCACCCCGACAATGCCCGGAACTTCGGACAACCGTTGGAGTGTTCTGGGATTGATGTTCAGATTGGTTCGCGAGGGAACATTGTAGACGATCATGGGGATGGAGATTTTTTCGGCAATGGCCGAAAAATGTCGGACAATGCCTTCCTGGGTGGTTTTGTTGTAATAGGGGGTGACGGAGAGAATGGAATCCGCCCCGATCGATTCGGCATACTGCGAGAGGTAGATGGCATGCTTTGTGTCATTGCTTCCTGTCCCGGCCATGACCGGGACGCGCCCGTTGATTTTTCCAATGGTGAACTTCATGACCGCCAGGTGTTCTTCATCCGGCATTGTGGAGGCTTCACCGGTGGTTCCGCAGGTGAGGATGGCATCCGTGCCCTGCGAGATGTGCCATTCGATGAGTTCCTCGAGCTTTGCGAAATCGACACCCTCTTCGGTGAACGGTGTGACCAGGGCGACACAGGATCCGGTGAACAAATTCTTTTCCATACACACTCTCCCTTTCTCTGACCGCTTGGACCGCGCAAGCCGCGGACCGGCCGGTTGAGGCCGGAATTCCGCATGCTGCCGGCGGGCAATGAAAAACCGCCGAAACCTTGTACCATCGGCGGTCAAATTGCACACAGCGTGTGACAATGCGAATCCTGCCGATAGCGCTCCACCTGTCTTTGGAACAGGTGACAGTCGGACGGCTGTTGACCGTGCGACCAGGCGGTTGCCGTGCAGGCGGAAACCCCTTCGGCAACGCTCCCTTTCCGACGGTTTCAACAGGCCCTGCGGCCCTCTTCCGGCGTACTGATGATCGTTGCACCTCTATCTGCGAGTTGATGAAATTACCAAAATGGTACCACGATTCCGATTTGTTGTCAAACACAGGTCCGAATGGTATGATGGGTGTGTTTGCAGGCTTCCGGACCAGGGTCCGGACTTCTTCCGCAGCTTGCGCGGTTGAGCCTGCAGTGCGTATTTGAGTGCAAAAGAGATAGTACGGGCCGAATGCCGTCGGAGGAACCGGCGACGACGGCAGTGCTGGGAGGAACAGACTTGGCACAGACACGGTCTACAGGCAAAAACAACGGAAAAGGAACCGGTTCCCGCAAATCCGGAGACCTGCGTGTTTCCGGCCAGGGACGGACACCAGCCGGTTCTCGTGAACATGCAGCCAAGGTTGGTGCTTCCACGGGAACGAAGCGGACCGGACCCGGTTCTTCCGGAGCCCGAACCGGGTCATCCGGAAGCGCTGGGGGCAGAACCGGTGGAGCCGGATCATCCGGCAGCGCTGGGGGCAGAACCGGTACGTCCGGCAACCCTGCCGGCAGATCAGGCTCGCCCGGTTCTCGTTCTTCCGGCTCAGGAGCACGGAGCATCCGCAAAAGCTCCGGACGTGTCGTGCAGGGACAAATGAGGCAGTTTTCAGACCGTGCACCGACACCCCCGCTGGTCAGGAAAGAAATCTCCGCCATTCTGCTGATGGCATTCGGGATTCTTCTGTTCATGGGCATTTTTCTCGATGAATCCGCAGGTTCATTCGGATATGCGCTTCAGGTGCTGTTTGGCGGTCTTCTTGGGGTGACTGCGTATCTGCTTCCGTTCCTTGTGTTCGGACAAGGCCTTTACCGCATGTTTTCCCGAAGCGGTCACCCGCTCTGGAATCGCTTCTTCAATCTTGTCCTCCTGCTCATGCTGGTTTCCGCCATGTTCCAGACAGGTGCGCATCCCCGGTCCTTTTATGGACAGGACGGCTTCTTCAAAATGATCGCCACGTTCTTCGAGGAAGGTGTCAATACACTGAATGCGGGGTCCAGCCAGGTTTTCTTCGGTGGCGGCGTATTCGGCGGTCTTGTAGGTGTTCCGCTTCTTCTTGTCTTTCAGAAAGCCGGAGCCATGGTGGTGCTGGCCACACTGGGGCTTGTGATTTCCCTTGTCGTCACGCGCATCTCCATCATGGACGCAGCCCGCTCCATGGCGCGTGGCACGGCGGATACATTCGGCAATGTGATGGAAGCTTCGCGCAAGCGTCGGGAAGCGCGTCTGGAAATGTATGAGGCACAGACGGTTTCCGGTCGGGATGCTGCGGTGGAAGCGCCTGTCGGCTGGTTTGGAAGACAGGCTGAGAAAGCCGCCGCCAAGGAAATGATGGCTGAAATTCCGCATCTTGCCGGTGTGGCCGTGATCCCGAAGGTATCGGAAAAAGGTCCTCAGGGACGGGATGGCTCGCAGGGAACAATCCATGACAAGATGAGCGGCCGTCAGGACGCAGTCGGCCGTCAGGATGTGAAGGCACCCAGAAAGCGCGGGGGCCGTTTCATCGACGTGGAACCGTTCGATCCGTGGGATTTGCCGGAAGACCAGGAAACGGAGGCAGGACCGACCTTTCAGTACCCTTCTTCCTTTGTCCGCATCGAACAGGATGTCGGAGATCTTCGGGCAGGGCGGGATGAAGGGATTGCAGGCGCATCGGGAGTTTCCGGGGCGGATGTGAGAAACAGCCGGTTCATGGAAACGTCGCCCGATGGGACAGAAAAGAAGAGCAACGGACCCGCTGGCTTGCACCCGACCGGGGAAGAACAGGATAACGTCGAATCAGCCGAGTCTGCGTCCGACAAGTCCGAACTGCAGGAACAGCAGCATGTGCCTCCCGCAGTCCGAACCGAAACGAAGCGGACGGATGTCATTGCGGATGTCACCGGCAAAACCGGACCTCGGTCGGAATGGATTGACCATGAACTGGTCCCCCCGCCGAACGGAGAGCGGAAGCTGTCCGACCCGCCGGAACACAATCTGGCCCAACAATGGGAAGAGAATCTGAGAAAAGAAGAAACGCAACGGCGTGAAGGCGGAAAACCTGCACTCGGAGAAGGCTACCGTGAGGATGAGGCGCAGTTTACACGTCCTTATACGTTTCCGCCGGTTTTTCTGCTGAAGCAATCCCGGGAGGATGAGGCAAACATGCGCCGCATCCGGGCGACGGCGGATGAGAACGCCCGCAAGCTGGAAGCCACACTCGAAAGTTTCGGCATCGGCGCAAAGGTCATCCACGTCTCCGTCGGACCTGCCATCACCAGATATGAACTGCAGCCGGCACCCGGCATCAAGGTAAGCCGCATCGTGAATCTGACGGACGACATCGCCCTCAACCTGGCATCCTCCGGCGTCCGCATCGAAGCGCCCATCCCGGGGAAAGCCGCAATCGGGGTCGAAGTCCCGAACAAGGAAGTCGCGCCGATCTCCCTGCGCAGCGTGCTGGAATCCCCCGAATTCGAGAACCATCCCTCCAAACTTGCGGTTGCACTCGGTAAGGACATCTCCGGCGAGAACATGGTCGTGGATCTGGCCAAGATGCCCCATGTGCTGATCGCCGGCGCGACCGGATCGGGCAAATCCGTCTGCATCAACAGCATCGTCGTATCCCTGCTGTACAAGGCGAAGCCGGAGGAAGTCAAGCTGGTGATGATCGACCCGAAAGTGGTCGAACTGGGTGTATACAACGGCATCCCCCATCTGCTGATTCCGGTTGTGACAGATGCCAACAAGGCTGCAGGCGCCCTCCGCTGGGCGGTGCAGGAAATGGTCATGCGCTACAAGCTGTTCGCGGAACGCGGTGTGCGTGATTTGGCCGGTTACAACAATGCCGTGGAGGAAACCGGAAACGGCATGAAACTGCCGCAGATCGTCATCATCATCGACGAGTTGGCCGACCTCATGATGGTGGCCCCGCACGACGTCGAGGATTCCATCTGCCGGCTGGCCCAGATGGCCCGTGCCGCCGGCATGCACCTGGTCATCGCCACGCAGCGTCCGTCCGTCAATGTCATCACCGGTGTCATCAAGGCCAATGTGCCGTCACGCGTGGCGTTCTCGGTCTCCTCCCAGGTGGACTCGCGCACCATCATCGACATGGCAGGGGCCGAAAAGCTGCTGGGCAAAGGTGACATGCTCTACTATCCGGTTGGGTTTCCAAAACCGGTCCGTGTGAAGGGCGCCTTCATTTCCGACAAGGAAGTCGAAGTGGTCGTCGAGCATGTGAAGGCGCAGATGCGCGCCAAGTATGACGAGAACATCATCGACAACATCAACGACAGCCAGCCGGCCGATGACGGCGAAACGGAAGCGGATGAAGGCGATGGCCTCCTGGATGAAGCCATCGAAGCGCTCATCGACAGCGGGCAGGCTTCCGTTTCCTTCATCCAGCGCCGGTTCAAGGTCGGATATGCCCGTGCGGGCCGCATCATCGATCAGATGGCCGAGCGCGGCATCATATCCGGTTATGAGGGCAGCAAGCCGAGGCGTGTGCTCATCACACGCGATATGTGGAACGAAATGCGCATGCAGAATGAAATCCGTGCCGTGGAAGCATCCCGGAACAGCAAGACTGCGGAACAGCAGCGGATGCGGTTGCAGTCCGGCCAGCAGGTTCAACAGGCTGCCGCACGCCATCGCGAGGAAGTCCCGAATCAGCCGGTCTCTCCCCTGGTCGACGGCCTCCTGGTGAAACCGGCGGAGTCCGCATTTCTGCGGCGTGCCATGGAGGATGCGGAATCACGCGAGATACGCCGGGAGACATACGGCGATGACCTTCCGTCATCCTGGGAGGAAGAAATTCCGGACAACCTGTGGGAAGACGGACAGGTCACCGGCATCGACAGGGGAGGAACCGATTGAGCAAACTCGCGGATCAAGCCATTAACGGTTTTTATCATTGGCTTGGGATGTTCAATGTGTCTCTTGCCTTTACCATTCTTTGCATGTTCGCTCTGGCAGTGTACATGCTTTTTCGCTGTCTCCGGCGCACAAGGTTTTTGGGTGTGCTCTCGTTTGTCCTGCAGTTGATTCTCCTGACGATGGCTACTCTGGTGCTGGCGGAAAAGGTACTGGTCATACCCGCTTTCGAGTTGCTTTTCATTGCAGGCGGCATATTGCTGCCGTTTTGTTTCCTCGCGAGGGATTTCATCGGCATGAAGCGAAGAATCAGGGTTTCCGGCGGGCCTGTTCCTTTGGTTGAAAGAATGGAACGTCACCCATCGGTTGTACTTGACGGTGAGTGGACCCTGCGGATGGACCCGCCCGGCATGCTTTACCCGGCCGAGATTACCGGAAAAAGCCTTCGTTCGCCCGATGCCGAGATTCTTGCGAAAGCCCGTGAACAGCTGAGGGCTGCAGCTGACCTCCTGGCGGATGGACGCACCATGGAAGCCGATGGCATCTATACATTCCTCTCACGGCTGATTCCTCTCGATGCGTTTGGTCTCTGCAATGCGGGTTGGCTGAAGCATCTCGCGGGAAGCCAGGACGAGGCGCTTCGTCTGTTCAGACGTGCACTTTCCATGTCGAAGAAACGGGAGGGGACCGCAGAGAAGCCGGATTGGCAGGAACCTGAATCCGCCGGGCCTGCAGAAGACGAATTCAGGACCGAAAGCACCTTGGAAGGCGGAAAACGCCGTGCCGTGGACACAAAGCGTCTTTCTTCCAGGCACATCCCGCCGGCCTGGTTTGCACGGTTCGGGCTCGCCTGCGCGCAATTTTCATTGAAACAATATGAAGAGGCCTTGTTTGGTTTTCAGAAAACGCTTGTGGCGGGCGGCGCGAACGCGGCGCTGTACCGCAACATGGCAAGGTGCCATCTGCTGCTGGACTGCCCGGATTTGGCACGCGAGGAACTGGAGCAGGCATTGGTCTGCGAGGATTCGGCTGACACACGGCTTGCGCTCGCGAAACTCTTCCTGCAGATGTCTCTTCGGGAAGGCGCCGTCGCCCAGTTGGAACACCTCACCGCAACGGAGCGGGACCGTGCGGAACCATGGCGCATGCTCGGCACGCTTTACCGGCGGGAGGAAAACTGGGAGAAGGCGGAACCCTGCTTTGTCCAGCTGGTCAAACTGGAGCCGGGGAATGCGGATGCCTGGTTTCGTTTGGGGACTTGCCGACGCCATCTGGGACGTCCGGAAGAAGCCTTGTCCGGTTTCCGCACCGCCATCCGCCAAAAACCGGATTACAGCCGTGCTCTATATGGAGCTGCCGCCCTTCTTGAGGAAAAAGGCGACATGGAAGAGGCTGCTTCCTTCCTGCGTCAGTCCCTGGCCGGCGATGAACCGATGGAAAAGACCTACAATCTGCTGGCTGGAATCTTTCAGAATGAAGGTCGAATCCGGGACTCTGTGGCCGTTTATGAGGAAGCAATCTCCCGTTACCCCGAATCGGGTCTGCTTCAGGCAAACCTGGGAGCGGCACAGGTTCTCGCGGGTTTCCACGACAGGTCCCTGAAACCGTTGAAAACAGCCATCAGGCTGGGAGAGAACGATCCTGGCGTGTACACGATTCTTGCCAAGTCGCTCTTTGAAACCAAACATGCTCACGAGGCGGTTCGAGTCTTGCGGGATGCTGTCTCAGGCAATCCGGAGGATGCTTCCCTCCGATATCTTTCAGCCAGAGCAAAGGCACGCTGCCACGATACGGATGGTGCCATCGGAGACCTGGAGGCTGCTGTGGCGCTTGACGCGGACATGCGTCTGGAGGCACGAGCCTGCGCCGATTTTGCCGCGATTCGGACTGCTCCGGGATTCATCGACCTGATTCGGCTGCCGATCAAACAGGGAAGACCCTGACGCATATGCACATGCAGGCAAGCCCCCTTTGAAACTGGAGCATGTATCCGCAAACGAAAGCCCTGACGCATATCCGCATGCATCCGACCATGCTTGTGACTGGGAACGGGATGAAACAACAGGTACAGGACCCGAGCCTGTCAGGAGGAAAATTGACACAGCAGAACCAGAATGCCGACTCCCGCCGTCTTCAGTTCATGCCCGTATCCCGCAAGGATATGGACATGAGGGGCTGGGATGCGATTGACTTTCTTTTCATTTCCGGGGATGCCTATGTGGACCATCCAAGTTTCGGACATGCCATGATTTCCAGACTGCTGGAATCAGAGGGTTTCCGTGTGGGCATGATAGCCCAGCCGGACTGGCGCGGTACGCCGGAGGCCCGCCGCCGCATTCTCGAACGGATGGGCGTCCCGAGACTCGGTGTGCTGATTTCAACCGGCGTACTCGACTCCATGGTGAACAACTATACGGCTGCCGGCAGGAAGCGTGGTCAGGACAGCTATTCACCCGGCGGAAAAACCGGCAGGCGTCCGGACCACGCACTGGAAGTCTATGTGTCGATGGTACGGGAAACCTTCGGGGACATACCGGTCATTGCGGGCGGTCTGGAACCAAGTCTTCGTCGGTTCACCCATTACGATTATTGGGCGGATGCGCTGCGTCCCTCCGTGATGTCGGACTGCGACATCGACATCATGGTTTATGGCGCTGGAGAACGGGCCATCATGGAAATCGCCTCGCTGCTTGATCGCGGCGTACCGGTCCGGAAAATGCGATCCCTGCGGAATACGGTTGTTCTGGCGCCGCTGGAAGAACTGCCGGGAAAGCTTCGCGCGGCGGTCGAAACCGGTGACAGCTCCATCGTCATCCTGCCTTCCCAGGAGGCTGTATCCAGGGATCGGAAAGCGTTTGCGAGGGCATTCATGCTGGCCTATCGCGAGCAGGACCCGATTCGCGGGAAACCTTTGCTTCAGCAGGCGGCCGATGGTCGGTATCTTGTCCAGCATCCGCCGCAGAAGCCGCTGTCGGAAGCCGAGATGGACCGTCTGTATGCCTTTCCGTATGCAAGAGCCTGGCACCCGATGTACGACAAGGAGGGCGGCGTACCGGCGCTGGCCGAGGTGGCGTTCTCCCTGACAAGTCATCGCGGCTGTTTCGGCGGCTGCACGTTCTGTGCCATCGGGTTTCATCAGGGACGCATCATTCAGGCCAGAAGCACCGAATCCGTTGTCCAGGAGGCGGAACTGCTTGTCAGGCAGCCCTCCTTCAAGGGATATATCCATGATGTGGGCGGTCCCACGGCCAATTTCCGGCGTCCTGCCTGCAAACTGCAGAAAGAGAATGGAGCCTGCGCGCATCGCGAGTGTCTTTTCCCGAAGCCGTGCAGGAATCTGGAAACCTCCCACGAAGCCTATATGGACCTTCTTCGCCGTGTCCGGAACGTAAGGGGTGTGAAAAAGGCTTTCGTCCGATCCGGCATCCGATATGACTTCGCCCTGCTTGACCCGACCGGCCGATTCATTCCGGAACTGGTGGAGCATCATGTCAGCGGTCAGCTGAAGGTCGCGCCCGAGCATGTTTCCGGATCGGTGCTTGCCTGCATGGGAAAACCCGGAAAGGATACGTATGACCGGTTTGTGAAGCAGTACAGGCAAGCAAATGAAAACGTCGGAATGGACCAGTTTCTGGTTCCCTATTTCATTTCCGGTCATCCCGGCAGCACCCTGCGTGACGCGGTGGAACTGGCTGTTTATCTGAGACGGTCAGGCACCATTCCGGAGCAGGTCCAGCAATTCATTCCGATTCCGGGGACCCTGGCCGGCGCAATGTATTGGTCCGGATATGATCCGAGAAGCCTCAAACCTGTGCATGTACCGAGAACCGAAAGGGAACAGGCCATGCAGCGCGCGCTGCTTCAATATTCGGATCCCGGGAATCGTCCGCTGGTCATGGCTGCCCTTCGGGAAACCGGACGGGAGGACTTGATCGGATTCGGACCGGACTGCCTGATTCCGCCGAGGCTGAAGCCGATTGACAGGCCTGGAACGGTCCCTTACCATGAAAGAGGGAACGGGCGGGTTCAAAAGCCTGTCCGCGCCCAACGGACCGAGGAAGGCAAAACAACCGTCAAGACCGTGGGGGAGACGACGAAGAATCCGCCTGTCCGGAAAAAGAGACCGGAAACCAAGGGACGCACCCCCCGGTAATTGTACACAATAGGGAGGAGAGTGAAAACATGGCAGCAATTCTTTTGAATGGAAATGATCTGGCCAGGCGACTCAAGCTGAAAATGAAGCAAGAAGTGGACGCTATGAAGGCGAACGGCATCCTGCCGGGTCTGGCCGTCGTGATTGTGGGAAACAATCCCGCATCCCGTTCCTACGTCACGATGAAGGAGCGGGACTGCGGTGAAGTGGGCATCCGATCCTTCGAATACGCCCTGCCGGAAGAAACCGCCGAAGTCGATTTGCTTGGTCTGATCGATCAGTTGAATGCGGATCCGAACGTGCACGGCATTCTGATTCAGCTGCCCGTTCCGGCGCATATCAGCGAAGCGCGCGTTTTGGAAAGAATCAATCCGGACAAGGATGCCGACGCGTTTCATCCGCAGAGTGCCGGAAGAATTCTGATCGGAAATCAGACGTTTCTGCCCTGTACCCCGGCTGGTGTCATGGAAATGCTGAAGGATGCCGGCATCGAAGTGGCCGGCAAGGATTGCGTGGTGGTCGGCCGCTCCAACATCGTGGGAAAGCCGATGGCACTTTTGCTGCTTCAGGCAAATGGAACCGTGACCGTCTGCCACTCGAAGACGAAGAATCTGAAGGAGGTCTGCGCCCGTGCGGATATCCTTGTTGCGGCCATCGGCCGTGCGAAGATGATTGATGCCTCCTATGTGAAGGAGGGAGCCGTGGTGATCGATGTCGGCATCAACCGGGATGAGAACGGCAAAATGGTCGGTGATGTGGATTTTGACTCCGTGGTCGGAAAAGCTTCTTTTCTCACGCCCGTTCCCGGAGGTGTCGGACCGATGACCCGGGCGATGCTTCTGGCCAATACGCTGAAGGCCGCCGGACTTGTCTGAAGGTCCAGTCGTCAATCCATACAACTCCGTGACGGCAGACACGCCAATTCTTGACATAAATATGAAATATGGGTACAATGTTAGTTATCGTCGCAACCTATGCATGGAGCCGGAACCTGCCGTCACGGCCGGAACCCATCCTTTCGGACGGGGCACGACAATGGGAAGATAAAAACGCCATGAAAGGCATGATTCAAGCGGGGTCCTGAATCTCAGCGCACCTTCGGGAAGCGGCGGATCCCCCTGCCTATGCGCACGTATACGGTTCGTCACTGTGGAGGGCTGCGAGGAGAAACCAGGACACTGCAAAAGATGAAAGAGGTGAGTGTAATCGAATACCTATTCCTGGCCATTGGTCTGATCATCGGTGGCGCCGGCTGTGTTGCCGTTCTCTGGCCCAAGGTGAAGAAATCCTACAGCAAGGGTTACGAGGACCGGAAACAGAAGGCGGAAGCCGAATTCGAAAGTGCCGAAAAGGAAAGTCAGCGACTCATATCGGAAGCAGAGAAATCTGCGGAGCGGCGCAAGCGCGATGCCCTCATGGAAGTGCGGGAGGAAGTGCACAAGAGCCGTCTGGAACTCGAAAAGGATGTCCGTGAACGCCGGCTTGAAATCCAGCGGACCGAACGCCGGCTTCAACAAAAGGACGAGACTGTAGACAAGAAGATGGAAACGCTTGAAAAGAAGGACGAAGCCCTCAATCGTCAGATTCGGGACATTGAAATCCGCCAGGCGGATGTGGAAGAAATCCTGAAAAAACAATTGGAGAAGCTTGAAAGCATCTCCGGACTCACCATCGACGAAGCGAAGCAATACCTGCTCAGCAACATCGAAGATGAAGTGAAGCACGAAGCAGCCATTCTGGTCAAGGACATTTACGACCGTGCCAAGGAAGACGGCAACCGGAAGGCAAAGGAAGTTCTTTCCACCGCCATTCAGAAATGCGCCGCAGACCATGCCTCTGAAATCACCGTATCCGTGGTTGCGCTGCCCAGTGATGAAATGAAGGGCCGCATCATCGGACGCGAAGGCCGAAACATCCGTACCCTGGAAACCCTCACCGGCATAGACCTGATCATCGATGACACCCCGGAAGCCGTCATCCTCTCGGGCTTCGATCCGATTCGCCGGGAAGTGGCGCGTATCGCACTCGAGAAATTGATTGTGGACGGCCGCATCCATCCCGCCCGCATCGAGGAAATGGTTGAAAAAGCGAAGAAGGAAGTCGAAAACACCATCCGCGAGGAAGGCGACCGAGCCACATTCGAGACCGGTGTGCACGGCTTGCATCCGGAAGTCATCCGCCTGCTGGGTCGGCTCAAGTACCGCACCAGCTATGGACAGAATGTTCTGGCCCATTCCATCGAGGTGTCCCATCTTGCCGGCCTGATGGCCGCGGAGCTGGGTGAAGACATCACGATGGCGAAGCGCGCCGGCCTGCTGCACGACATCGGCAAGTCCGTGGACCACGAGATCGAAGGGTCCCATGTCACCATTGGTGCCGACATTCTGAAAAAGTACCGGGAAGGCGATGAAGTCATGAACGCGGTACTGGCCCACCATGGCGATGTGGAGGCAACCTCCATCATCTCCGTCCTGGTTCAGGCTGCAGATTCAATTTCCGCCGCCCGTCCCGGCGCACGCCGCGAAACCTTGGAAACATATGTAAAACGCCTTCAGAAGCTTGAGGAAATCGCCAACAGCTTCCCGGAAGTCGAAAAATCATTTGCCATCCAGGCTGGTCGCGAAGTCCGCATCATGGTGAAGCCGGATCAGGTCACGGATGACACGATGATCCTGGTCGCCAGGGAAATCTGCAAGAAAATCGAAGCGGAAATGGATTACCCGGGCCAGATCAAGGTCCACATCATCCGGGAAACCCGTGCTGTGGAATACGCGAAATAAGGCGCAGTTCGAAGCTTACTCGGTCTTTTTCAAAAAAGATAGGCGAGTTTGGCCGATGTTTTTTGAAACATAGAGCGAGTTGGCTTCGAACAAGCCAGGCGCAGTTCAAATGCTTCCCAACACAGGACATCCACGGGCGGGCAGTTCCATCACGGAGCAGCCCGCCTGTCTCATTGGAAAGGACATGTTCCATGATCATACTTTTCATCGGGGATATTTTCGGACAACCCGGACGCGATGTGCTTGCCGCACGCCTGCCGGCGCTCCGGGAACAATATCGCCCGGACTTCATTGTGGCGAATGGGGAGAATGCGGCAGCGGGAAGAGGCATCACGTTTGCCACGGCGGACGAGATTTATCGTGCAGGCGTGGATGTCATCACATTGGGAAACCATACGTGGTCCCGCAAGGAAATCCTCAATCTGATTGACTCGCAGCCAAAACTGATTCGTCCTGCCAATTACCCGAAGGGCGTCCCTGGAAAAGGCAGGACGGTTGTGGAAAAAAACGGCCTGCGGCTCGGTGTTGTAAATCTCATGGGGCGCGTTTATATGGATGTGCCGCTGGATGATCCGTTCCAGACAATCGACAGGGAACTGCAGGCGCTGCGCGGTCAGTCCGATGCGGTTCTCATCGATTTTCACGCGGAGGCGACATCGGAAAAACTTGCCCTGGCCATGTACGTGGATGGTCGTGCGGCAGCCGTCATCGGCACGCACACGCATGTGCAGACGGCCGATGAACGGCTTCTTCCCAAACGCACCGCCTTTCTCACGGATTCCGGCATGACAGGTCCGGCGGACGGCATCATCGGGGTGGATGCGAAAAGTGTTTTGAAAAAGTTCACCACCTCCATGCCCGTTCAGTTTGAGCCGGCTGAGGGTCGTGCCCAGTTATGCGGCGTCGTTGTGACGGTTCGTCCGGACGGCCTGGCGGAAAGGATCGAGCGCATTTCCCTGTGATATGGGGTAGAACACACATGCTTCGCGGCGAATCACCAGCAAATCCCTATAAATGCGTATGAGTTTGATGCATTAGGTTGTTCATACAACGCATTTATAGGGTAGCCCCCTTATGCTTCGCGGCGAATCACCAGCAAATCCCTATAAATGCGTA
>JAIFNI010000087.1 GCA_020047785.1 Clostridia bacterium | reverse complement strand
GTTCTTCCGCCACGGCAAACTCGATGAAACCATCCACTGCCACGAAGCGGCCGGTTTCGGAAAACACGAAAGGATTCACGTCCATGGATCGGATGTGGAATGAAGGTGCATCCGGGGAGGTGAATGCGAAATGGCTGGCCAGCAATCCAATCGCGTACAGCGCCTCCGCGATTTTCGCGCAGGCATCCATCTGTCCGAACTGTTCGTATTTATGACGGATTTTCGTGCCGCGGACCAGTGAGAGCGCCTCATCCCTGGCGATGGGTGCCACAAGAAGATTCGCAGGATCGTAGTGCAGGGCGAAGAATTCGGCATCCTCACCCCCCTTGGACAGCGTGAGAATGGGACCGAACCCGGAATCTTCCTTCACGCCGATCAGGATTTCATTCCCCAGCGCCAGGGTGAAGGGGATGGTTTCGGCAATGAGAAACCCGTCGATGACCGGTCGCTTGTCCTTGGGAAAATGGGATAAAACCTCTTCCTTCATGTTGTGCAGCACAAACCGCAGAAAGAGCGGATCCAGGCTGGAAATCCGTTTCACGCCGCCATATTTGGACTTGTGCGCCAAATCCGGTGATACCACCTTTACGACGGCACCGCCATGAAAACGTTTCAGCAAGGCCTCATTCACTTCCGTGACATCCCGCACGAACGCGTAATGCGGGACGGAAAGGCCCAGCGCCTCCAGAACCCCGTACACTTCAAATTCATACAGCATGCGCCGGCCGGCCGCAACAGCACCTCGAAAGATATCCTCAATCAACACGATGGCTCTTTGTTCCAGGCTCATGCACGTTCCTCCATATCTGTTTTTTTTGCTGTTTCATCAAATCCGCATGAATCTTGTTTTGGCATGAACCCATTTCGGGCTTGAAACCTGGTTCGACATGAAACCTATTTCAGCATAAACATTGATCGGCATGAAACCTGGTTCGGCATGATTCCATTGTTCGGATCGGATGAGGCATGTTCACATTCCTCCCCCATCCCGGTGCGTGTCGAAAAGGCTCAGATGATGCTGCCGCTGCCCGGTCTCCTCATCTTCCAAGGTGAAGAGATACATCTGCAGGCGTTTGTTCGCACCGGGCGCAAACCGCATGCCATAGTCATATCCGCGCTCCGTCATGCTGTTTCTGACCAGACTGCCTTCAAGTGTCAGAATTTTATCGGGACGAACGAAAATCTCCGTATACACACGAAGCTGCTCCGGTTCCGTTGCCCGAAGTCCGAGCAGTTCCCCAATCTCCATGTGCGTGGAGAACGACATGCCGCTCGCGCTGATGTTGCTGATGCTGGCGAAGGTTCCGTTCTCATGGGCAGAATCCGCCTTCAGGATGGCAGAGAGATTCACATCGTACCGCTTGGCGTCTCGCGCATACGGATATGCCTGCTGATCCAGAATCGTCACACTCAGGGATGGCGGGAAACTGGTCAGGCTGGCGATGACATTCCCATGAATCAGCAATTCGCTGGTTTCGGCAACATGCTTGATGCGTACAGGATCGCCGGGCCTTGGCTGCATTTCTTCCTGCAGGGAATCCAGCCCGACATCGATCTGACTTTGTGCCGGACGGAGCCGGTATACGACATCCGTGAGCCAGCTGCCGGAATCCCGGATCATGACACGCACCACATCCCAGGGTTTCAGAATCCTGCTGTAATCTGCATCCACTTTCATCCCTCTTTTCATGCACCATCGGCTGCCATTTGATTCTTCTGTCGGAACCCGGCTCGCGCTTAGATCCTGGAAAGAAATAAACTGCTCGATGAACTTCAGAAAGCAATGGCCAAACCTGCCATTCTTTTCTGAAAAAGAGCAGGTAATTCCTTTCCGGCGACTTAGGGTCCAGGACCGGGCATCAGCACCTTGAACAGATTCTGTTCGCCAAGATTGATGAACCGGACAGGACCGAACCGGGATAATTCCTGCATGATGCGTCGGGTTCCCATGCGTGTCCGGTGGAACCTGTGCATGGCATCAATGCCCATGAGCCGCTGATAGAGCCAGGGATTTCTGCGCACCGGGTGCTGGTCGCTGCGATACCGCACCATGCTGTTGCCGTCTTTCAAGGCACCGGGATTGACCACCTCTATCGACCTGGCAGTCACGTCAAGTTCAATGCCGCGGCCCCAGTCAAGATAATCCCTGTGCATCAGGGCATTGGCAAGCACTTCCTCCAGCGCTTCCATCGGCCAGTCCGGGTTTCCGATCAAGGTTCCGGCAACCTTCATCGCCTTGTCCAGCATGGCCGGAATGCAGCCATGGATGGTTTCAACCCATTCCCCACAAGTCATCCGAATATGATGATGGGGAAAAAACACCTCCGGATGACGCCCGAACAGGAGAAGACCGCCAAAAGTCGGAACCATGCGGCCGTTCCCGATATCAGCCATGAATCCGAGCGCTTCCAGAAGCGTCATCGCAGGATACTTGCCTTCGGCATCCGGCATTCCCACATACGCCGCAAGTCGTTCCGGCATCAGATCCGCCAGTTCACCTCCTGGAACAGGTACCGTTTCAAAGCTGAAAAGCCCGTTTTCCTGCATCATGCCGGCCAGTTCATCCCGCCTTGCCACATCGGTCGTGGAACCGCGACGGATGTAGAACGCACCGGTCTGAAGCATCTGGTGCGGACGATGGTGGCTCCGGAAAATGGTGATGGTCATGATATGCACGCCATCCAGCCTGTCGATCTCCACCTGAACCGGCACCGGCGGATCACTCCGGTTGTAGATGATCTGCTGGATCTGCTCCTCGTGAAAGTCTCCCGGTTCCATGCCGACCAGCCGCTTCGTCTTGTCCTCCACGCCAAACAGGATATGTCCACGGCCGCCGCGTGTGTTCGCGATGGCAATCACATCCTTCACAAGTTCCTTTTTTTCACTCTCTGTCGACAGGTGAAGGACCAGCTTGAAATCCAGCTTCGGCCCCTCCTCCTGTTTCAGCAGCTGACGCAGCTTCTGTTCATCCACCGCAATTCTCCCGTGTCTGACCGGCAAATCGGCATCCGAAGCGGACATGCACCCGGAAGACGGGATCAGGCATCCCCTTCACGCAGGATATATCCCGTCCATACGCCTTCAAAGATGTCAGTCTGCATCAGTATGCCCAGCATGTGGCGGAACTGCGCTTGCTGGAAACTGTCGGCATCCAGATGGAATTCCACGGATACCTTCCGCCCGTCCATCTCGCCGTGGCAGATGAAAGGGGTTTCAGCCGCAACCAGATCATACTCGAGCGTGTCTCCGATGAACAACCCTTCTGAAAGTTTCTTTTCATTCTGCCTGTTCAGGATTTCGCCGGAGCTGAACAAATGCCTCATATCATTTTCCCCCATATATCGAATCTTTGTGATGCAGTCTGTTTTCCCACCGTTCCGAAGCGTATCGGTCCACCAGATTCAGGAAACCACCAACCTGCACGGCAGACAAATCGAAACGGAACAAGGAAGTCATGGGTGCGCACAAGGTATACAGCATGGCCTTTGCGACACCGGTACTCACGGGGATGGACGAAGAATCCGTCGATTCGCAGGTTTCACAGAGGAACCCCCCATGACGAAAGCTGAATCGGATGCGATCGATCGCGGTGCTGCCGCAGACCGTACAGCCTGTCAGGTGCGGAGTGAGACCGGATATCTGCAGCATCTTCAGCAGAAATATGGCTTCGGTCAACTCCGGATTCATCGGGTTTTTCCCGTTCGGCATCAGCCGGTGCAGCGCGTGAAGGGTCAGTTCAAGCACTTCACGTGCGGCTTCGGGCACCATTCCCGCATCGGCGGACATGGACGTCAGGCGTACAGCCCGCAGATCGAAAAAGGATGCGATCACCTCTCCCTCGTTGAGACTGTATCGCGAAGTTCCCTGAAAGAGAACGTATTCACCGTACATGAAAGGCTGTGCGGCTGCCGCCAGCCTGCCGCCGCTGCGGGCGATCCCCCGGGCTGAAACGGTGATGACGCCCAGATCCGCGGACAGCATCGTCAGAAGGCGATCCTGATCCCCGAGCGGCATGCCGCGAAGCACAAGGGCCTTTGTCTTGACCAGCATCACTTGTACCCGAGCTCGTTGAGCATGAAATCATTGTCCCGCCAGTCATTGCGCACCTTCACCCAAAGTCGGAGGAACACTTTTCCTTCAGTCATTTTCTCAATGTCCGCGCGGGCCATGGAACCGATTCTTTTCAGCATGGCACCGCCCTTCCCGATGAGGATGCCCTTGTGGGAGTCCTTCTCGCAATAGATGTTCGCATCGATTTCCAGCACCTTGTTCACAGGATTTACCTTGTATCGGAACACTTCGACCCCGGTGCCGTGAGGGACTTCATCCGAAAGCAGCCGTAGCACCTTTTCCCGAATCATTTCCTGCGCAATCACGCGTTCGGGCTGATCCGTGAGCGTGTCCCGCGGGAAATACGGTTCGCCTTCCGGCAGCAGTTTTTCCACTTCCGACATGACAATGCTTCGGGTTTCCGCCTGAAGCGCACTGACGGGGATGATTGCCTGAAATGTGTGCAGGAGGCTGTATGTTTCTATGACGGGCAACAGGACTTCCCTGTCCACCCGATCGATCTTGTTGATGATGAGAACAACCGGACACCCGGCTTGTTTCAACAGTTCCAGGATATGCAGATCGCCGGGGCCCGGTTTCGCATCCGTCGCCTCGACCAGCCAGAGCACGGCATCCACGTCTTTCAGCGCACTGACGGCTGCGCCCATCATGTATTCCCCGAGTTTGTTCCGGGGCTTGTGCATGCCGGGTGTGTCGATGAACACGGCCTGATAATCTTCCGTGCCGACAATGGTGCGGATGGCATGACGGGTTGTCTGTGGTTTGTCGGACATGATGGCGATTTTTTCTCCGGTGAGCAGATTCAACAGGGTTGATTTCCCGGTGTTCGGCCGACCGACGATGGTGACGAAGCCTGACTTGAAGGACATGATGCCTCTTTCTCCGGAGTTGTCCGTCCGGACGGACAGGTACTGACCAAAAAAGTGAATGTTGGTTGTACGCTGGGGTGTCTATGGAAATGCCTTTTTTTTTTCGCAAAAATCGGAATATGGATGCTGGGCTGGGACAAAAACGATACGGAAGTCAATTCAACTGCAGTCCCTTCAAGCCAGATCCGCAGGGGTAAATGCGAACGGCAGC
Organism: Clostridia bacterium; assembly: GCA_020047785.1. GTDB lineage: Bacteria > Bacillota > Clostridia > DSM-8532 > DSM-8532 > JAEWSN01. The sequence continues at coordinate 12,529 of JAIFNI010000087.1, read as the reverse complement.
AGTTCTCCCAGGGTATGGGTCGTGAAATCGCCCTCCCGGTCTCCGCACAGGATTGGCGTGTCCAACTCCGCAAATTCCGCAATAACCTGCCGGCATATGCCGCAGGGAGCTGTCTCTCCTTCACTGTCTCCGATGACGGCAACTGCCAGGATGCGGCGGGCTCCCTCCGATACTGCCTTGGCGATGGCGGTCCGCTCCGCGCAGAGGGTGGCGCCATACGAAGCATTTTCTATGTTGCAGCCGCTGTATATCCGCCCATCGTCCGCCAGCAGCGCGGCTCCGACCCGGAAATGCGAATATGGGGCGTATGCGATGTTCCTTGCGGCAATTGCCGCTTTCCTGAGCATGTCAAAATCCATCGGACGCCTCCCTGCATGAATTCTCCCCACACCACCGGCGCCCTGTCTAAAACCCGCAAGACGGGTCATCATCCGAGAGTCAGCCATCATCATTATATCATACCCCGCATCCGGGGGAGAATCACGCAATCACCGGGAAGAATCATGATTTCGGCTTGGTCTTCCCGGTGGACCCTTCCTTTATTACCGAGATATTGCCGCGTTCGCCCGATTTTCACTTACGGTCCAGAAAATAAATAACCTGCTCGATTCATTTCAGATAACAACGGCCAAATCTGCCATTCTTTTCTGAAAAAGAGCAGGTAATTTCTTTCCGGCGACCTGCATTCCCGATTGATTACGGGATGATGGATATGGGATAATCAAGCGAAGACACATTTCGTGCCAATCCACGCAAGAGATGGAGGAATGCACCATGCCGCGTAAGGAAATGATTGCACTGCTGCTGGCAGGCGGTCAAGGCAGCCGTCTTGGCGTACTGACCCAGAACATTGCAAAACCTGCCGTCCTCTACGGAGGAAAGTACCGCATCATCGATTTCACCCTCAGCAACTGCATCAACTCGGGCATCGACACCGTTGGCGTTCTCACGCAATACCAGCCCCTCAAGCTCAATTCGCACATCGGTATCGGAAAACCCTGGGATCTTGACAGAATGAACGGCGGCATCAGCATCCTGGCACCCTATACAAGCGGTGAATCAGGAGAGTGGTACACGGGAACCGCCGACGCGGTCTTCCAGAACATCCACTATGTCGATGAGATGAATCCGGACTATGTCATCATCCTGTCCGGCGATCACATCTACAAGATGGACTATGCGAGCATGCTGGCCCGCCATACTTCCCAGAAGGCGGATGCGACCATCTCGGTCATCAACGTCCCGATGGAGGAAGCCAGCCGGTACGGCATCCTGAACTGCGATGCACGCGATCATATCGTGGAATTCGATGAAAAGCCCAAGGAGCCCAAGAGCACGCTGGCTTCCATGGGCATCTACATCTTCAACTGGTCTGTTCTGCGAGAGTATCTGACGGCCGACCATGTCGCTTCCGCCACCGAACACGACTTCGGCAAGAACATCCTGCCGAACATGCTGCAAGACGGAAAAAAAATGGTGGCTTACCGGTTCGAGGGATATTGGAAGGATGTCGGCACCCTGCAGGCCTATTGGGAATCCACGATGAACCTGACGGAACGTGTGCCGGATTTCAACCTCTTCGATCCATACTGGAAGATTTATACGCCGAACCCGGTTTATCCCGCCCACTACATCGGCGAGAATGCCAAAGTCACAAAATCCGTCATCGCCGAAGGCTGCATGATACAGGGAACCGTTCGGAATTCCGTCATTTTCCCTGGTGTCCGCATTCAGGAAGGCGCTTTTGTGGAGGATTCCATCGTCATGTCCGACACCATCATCGGAGACGGCACGGAGATTCACTGCGCCATCGTCGGCGAGAATTCCGTTGTGGGAAACCAGGTCCGGATCGGCATCGGGGATTATGCGCCCAGCCAGTACAATCCAAAGGTCTATGAGGCAAGAATTTCGGTGATCGGCTCGAATACCGTGGTGCCGAACGGTACCCTCATCGGACAGAACGTGGTCATCGACAACGGGCTGAGCCCGGGCGATTTCAGTACGATTGAGATCCCCTCAGGCGGCTATGTCATGAAGGGAGGCGCAAACGAATGAAAAGAGCCATGGGCATCATCCTCACAGGCGGCAAGAACAATCGGCTGAAGGAGCTTTCCCTCGAACGCTCCATCACGGCGGTCCCGTTCGGTGGAAAATACCGCGCCATAGATTTTGTTCTTTCCAATCTGGTCAATTCAAGCATCGTGAATGTCGGAGTCATCACCCAGTACAATTTCCGTTCGCTGGTCGACCACCTCGGTTCCGGCAAGGAATGGGATCTGGACCGCAAGAACGAAGGCCTTTTCATCTTCCCCCCCTACCTGTCCGAAGTCGGAACGGGTTGGTACAAAGGCACGGCGGACGCCATGTACAACAACCTCACCTTCCTGCTGAAGAGCGACGAGGAATATGTCGTCATCACACAGGGATATGCCATCTACAACATGGACTACATGCCGATGATCGACGCGCACATTTCCTCAGGTGCAGATGTCACAATGGCTGTGCATACCCTGGATGATTTCTCCGTTTCGGAACGCCGCCTGCTCGGCATGGTGGATGTCGACGAAACCGGCCGGGTCACGGATCTGCAGGAAAAACCGCTGAATCCGAAGGGCAACCTTTGCTCGATGGGCGTTTATGTCCTCCGCCGGCTGCTACTGGTCGAACTGCTGCAGGATTGTGCCGCCCACGGCCATACGGAATTCGTCAACGACGTGCTGATCCGGAACGTGCAGAAAATGAATATCCAGTCTTTCTGTTTTCATGGATACTGGCGGCCTCTCAGCACGATCCAGCTTTTCTACCGGTCGAACATGGAGCTGCTGAATCCGAGAGTCCGTGCCGAACTGCTGATGGACCGGCGCCGCATTTTCACCAAGGTGAAGGATGAAACCCCTGCAAAATACAATGAGGAAGCGGACGTGCGCAATTCCATCGTCGCGGATGGCTGCATCATTGAAGGAACTGTCGAGAACAGCATCATCTTCCGGGGCGTGAAAATCATGAAAGACGCCGTCGTGCGGGACAGCATCGTCATGCAGGGGTCCGTGGTCTGCGAAGGCGTATCCCTGAAAAACACGATTCTTGACAAGGATGTGGTGGTGACAGCCGGCAAACAGCTTCAGGGAGACCGCGACTGGCCGCTGATCGTCGGAAAGAATGTGACGGTCTGATTTTTCGCTAGAAACGTCCGTATTGCGTACCTTGCTCAAAACGGACATCCATGGTGTCCCCATTCTCGAAAAGCAGCGGAATGCGAAGAATGCGGCCTTCCATTTCTCCGCCGAGTGGTGCGCAATGCACGTTGGCACCCTCGATGATGGTCGGATATCCGATTCGGATGTCGACGCCCCGTTCAGAAAACAGAATGCCGCATCGGCCAAGAATCATGGAGGCCATTTCACCGAGCGCACTTTTTCCGAACTCATCAAGCCGGATTGCATCCTCTCCCATCATGGCGGATGCAATCCGGACTGCGGCAGGTCGGGACATCGAAAAAAGGAAACGACCCTGAAAATCGCCCGTGATCCAAAACAGGATGGCGAGTGTGTCCAGCAGCACATGCCTCTTGGCCATGACGGGCTTTCCGAGTGTCACATCCTGAAAGAGCAGGATTTTGAGGATTTTGGTGCTTGCCTCCAGAACCGGATTGACGATATCAGCATTCATCCAGTCTCCCGCGGCACCGAATGCGGTACCGTTTTCTCTATCTTTTCATGAAACACGGTTTTCGGAGGAAGCCGCACTTTCTCACCAGCCGGCTTCCTCCGATTCGTGTTTCCGGCTTCTGGTCATCAGATCGCGCACCGCTTCCATCGCATTCTTCTTCTCGAAGAGAATGCGGTAGGCCTCATCGGCGATCGGCATGCTCACACCGGTCTGCTCGGACAGTTTCCTGGCGGCACGTGCGGCGGAAACCCCCTCGACCACCATGCGGACTTTGTCGGTGGCTTCCTGCAGGGTGGCCCCCTGCCCGATCAGATATCCTGCATTCCAGTTGCGGCTGTGCCTGCTGGTGCAGGTGACGATCAGATCGCCGATGCCGGTCAGACCGGAAAAAGTCTTCGCATTTCCACCCAGGGCGGTGCCAAGTCTGGCGATTTCCGTGATGCCGCGTGTCATGAGCGCCGCTTTGGAATTGTCCCCGAACCCAAGGCCGTCGCAGATGCCTGCGCAGAGTGCGATGACATTCTTGAGTGCTGAACCGATTTCCGCTCCGACCAGATCCGAACTGGTATATACCCGGAATGTCGGTCCCATGAAGGCGTCCTGAACAGCCTCCGCCGCTTCCCGGTCGGGGGATGCGGCTACGACAGTCGTCGGAATCCCGATGGCCACTTCCTCCGCGTGACTGGGTCCATACAGACCGACGACGCGATGGTCCGGCACTTCCGAGGAGATGACGGCGGACAGACGCATGCCGGTGGCCTCCTCAAGTCCTTTGGAACAGCAGACGAGTATGGCTTCCGGTTCCAGCATCAGCGCGACGGCACGGGCATTCTGCCGGATGGTCTGGGATGGGACAACAAGGACAACCTGCTCCGCACCGGAAACGGCTTCCTTCAGATTTCCCGTGAACCGGACATTTGCCGGAACAAGAACCCCGGGCAGCTTATCCTTATGTTCACGCAGACGTTCCAGCATATCGACTTCTTCCGGAAAACAGGACCAGACGGTCACTTCATGTCCGTTTCCGGACAACAGAACGGACAGGCTTGTTCCCCAGCTGCCTGCTCCGAGGATGGTCATTTTTGCCATGGATGCTTTTCTCCTTGATTTTTTTGTGCTCCCTGCGTCTCAGACGATTTGACTCTGACCCGGCTAGGCCGGACTTGCCGTTTTATCCTTTTTGTCGGTAATCCTTGGTTCGGTCCCTGCCAGAAGGCGGCGTATGTTTCCATGATGACGGACAAGGATCAGCAAGGCCATGGTGCTGCCCACCAGCAGAATCTGAACGGGTTCCTGCAGCAGAAGTGATAAAATCGGGAAAACCACGGCAGCGAGCATCGAGCCGAGAGAAACGGTCTTCCAGATGGCCAGCGCGGCCACAAAAACCAACAGACAACCCAATGCCGGCATCGGCGCGAGATAAAACAGCACGGCGGCACTGGTCAGAACGCCTTTCCCGCCACGGAAGCCGAAATACAGGGGCCAGTTGTGACCGAGGACGGCTGCGAGCCCGGCCAGGCACTTTCCGGTGATGGCGCCTTCCACCCCACCGCCCCCAAGAAATTCCCCAAGAAGCTGACCGGCCAGGCAGGCCATCAGTCCCTTCAGGATGTCGCCGATCAGAACCAGAATGGCCGCTTTCCTGCCCAGGGTACGGAGGGTGTTGGTGGCGCCGGCATTGCCGCTGCCCAGCTCCCTCACATCTTTTCCATGCAGCAGTTTGCCGATGATGATGGAAGAATTGACGCTGCCAAGGAGATATCCGATCAGGACGGAAAGGATCAGTGCGACAGCCAGCATGCTCAGTCCTCCCCCTTTTCCCGGATGGTGAAGCGGATGGGCGTACCTTCGAACCCGAAGTTTTTCCGCAGCGCGTTCTTGATATATCGTTCATAGGAGTAATGCATCAATTCGGAACTGTTGACGAACAAAACAAAACTTGGCGGACGGACACCGGTCTGCGTCATGTAATACACGCGCAGGCGCTTTCCCTTGTCGGATGGTGGTTGCACCATGGCGACCGCTTCGTTGAGCACATCGTTGAGGACACCTGTCTGAATGCGGAAGGACGCCTGTTCATTCACATAATCGATCAGCTCATACAATCGCTCGATACGCTGCCCGGTTTTTGCGGAGATGAACAGAACCGGCGCATAGCTCATGAACTCCAGTTTTTCAACGACATCCTTGCGGTACTTCTCCAGGGTGCCGGTTGACTTTTCCATGATGTCCCATTTGTTGACCACAATGATGGAAGCCTTGCCCTGTTCATGGGCATACCCGGCGATTTTCGTATCCTGCTCCGTGACGCCGTCCTTCGCATCTATCATGATGATGCAGACATCGGCCCGTTCCACGGCTGCCCAGGAGCGGATGGTGCTGTAGTGCTCGATGCCTTCGTCGATTTTGCTCTTGCGGCGTATGCCGGCTGTGTCGATGAACATGTATTTCTTGTCATTGTGCGTAAGGAACGTATCGATTGCATCCCGGGTGGTACCGGGAATCTCGCTGACAATGACGCGCTCTTCGCCAAGAAGCCGATTGGTGAGAGAAGACTTGCCTGCATTCGGTTTGCCGATGATGGCAACCTTGATGCAGTCCTCTTCTTCCGTGGTGTCCTCCGTCTTGGGAAAATGATCATACACGGCGTCCAGCAGGTCGCCGGTACCGAGTCCGTGAATGGAGGAAACAGGATATACTTCCCCCATGCCCAGATTATAGAACTCGTAGGCTTCGGCAGGCATGGCTCCGATGCTGTCGGCCTTGTTTACGGCCAGAATGACCGGTTTCACGGAACGTCGGAGCATGACGGACACTTCCTCGTCGGCCGCGGTCAGACCCGTGCGCACATCCACCATGAAAATGATGACATCCGCCGTATCGATGGCAATCTGCGCCTGGCGAACCATCTGTGTCTTGATGTAATCATCGGAGTGCGGTTCGATGCCGCCCGTATCAATCATCATGAAGGAACGGCCGCGCCATTCGGCTTCCGCATAAATCCGGTCCCGCGTGACGCCCGGCGTATCCTCGATGATGGCGACACGTTTTCCAACCAGATAATTGAAAAAAGTTGATTTTCCGACATTGGGCCGTCCAACGACTGCCACGATAGGTTTTGCCAAAACGGGATCCTCCTATGGGAAAGGCAAATGCATGGAAACCGGTTCCGCATTCGCGATGCTGTGGGTGAATGCAATCGAAGTCAACCCGACTGCATGCAGTGGTGCCGCCTTCGGCAGCATGGATACAACCATCATATTGATTTGGACGACAGGTGTCAAGAAACGAATGAGCGGAGGAAAGCCCTGCAGGCATGCCGTGCAGGGCTTTATGCATCCGGATTCGCATACATCATCATTTTCAGTCAATGCCCGGGCGCTCCTGAGTCCCCCTGTGGTGCGCGCACACACAAATCCTATGGCACAAGGTCGTCCGGTATCAGATCGTTGCGGACAAGATCCTGGTAGGTTTCGCGCTGCACGATGACGCGATGCTTTCCATCCCGCACCAGAACGACAGCCGGTCTTGCATTGCGGTTGTAATTCATGGACATGGAGTAATTGTAGGCGCCTGTGGCGAGAACGGCCATCAAATCGCCAGGCTTCGCATCCGCCATGGTCACATCCTTGCCGAGCAGATCTCCGGATTCACAGCACTTCCCGGCCACGGTGACGAGATCGGTCTTCGGGGCATTCATCCGGTTTGCCAGCAGGAACGTGTACTTTGACTCATACAGCGCATATCGGGGATTGTCGAACATGCCGCCGTCAATGGCCACATATTTCCGCACATCCCGGATGTCCTTCACGGTTCCCACCCGATACAGGGTGATGCCGGCCGGTGCCACAATGGACCTGCCCGGCTCCATCAGCATGAACGGGCGTTCAATTCCCTTTTCTGTGCAGATGCGGTTGACTGTTTTCGATATGGACTCAATATAGCGGTCATACTCAACCGGATCATCATCTTCCGTGTACTTGATGCCAAAGCCGCCTCCCAGGTTCAGTTCCCGGATGGAAATTCCCAGCTTTTCCTTCAATTCGGCCATGAATCCGAGCATGACGCCTGCCGTCACATCAAACGGCTCCAGATCGAAAATCTGAGACCCGATGTGACAGTGAAGTCCGGTCAGGGTGATGTTCGGCATTTCCAGCGTCTTGGCGGCAAATGCAAAGGCTTCGCCGTTTTCCAGCGCCACCCCGAATTTGGAATCGATTCTGCCGGTCTGGATGAAGTCGTGGGTATGCGCATCCACGCCAGGTTTGACCCGAACAGAAATATTGATCGTCTTGCTCATTTCGGAAGCGAGTTTGTCCAGCTGCGCAAGTTCCTGGAGGTTGTCCACCACGATGCGGCCAATGCCGGACTCCAACGCCAGAATCAATTCTCCCGGTGTTTTGTTGTTCCCGTGAAAATAGACCCGGTCCATCGGGAAACCGGCCTGCAGCGCCGTATGGAGTTCACCGCCCGAAACAACGTCGAGACCGATGCCTTCCTGATGCGCAATGCGGCACATGGCCATTGTGCAGAAGGCCTTGCTTGCATACAGAACCAGGCCTTCGTTGCCGTAATAACGGCTCATCGCATTTCGGTACATCCGGATGTTTTCACGGATGGCCTGTTCGTCCATCACATAAAGTGGGGTTCCGTATTCAGCGGCAAGCATGGTCGTATCGCATCCACCGATGACCAGGTGATTGTCGCTGTTCGTCTGCAGATGGGTATTCTCCGTCATGTCGCACCTTCCATTTCGCATCGTGTATATTAGTTGTACTATATCATACTACGCATTTCGATGCAAGGATTGAACAGAAAAAAACCCGATCCGTTTCCGGATCGGGTTTTCATGGACATGGATGCATACGTCGCCGAAAAGACCTTAGGGCTTGGAAGAAAATAACCTGCTCTATGAATTTCCGAAAACAATGGCCAAACTTGCCATTCTTTTCGGAAAAAGAGCAGGTAATTTTCTTCCGGCGCCTTACTTGATTTCGACGGTAGCGCCGACTTCCTTGAACTTCGCGGCAATGGCGTTGGCGTCATCCTTGGAGATGCCTTCCTTGATGGTGGAGGGCACGCCTTCGACAACGTCCTTTGCTTCCTTCAGGCCAAGTGCGGTGACTTCGCGGACAACCTTGATGACCTTGATCTTCTCGGTGCCGGCTTCCTTCAGGATGACATTGAACTCGGTCTGCTCTTCCACAACAGCAGCGGGAGCAGCGGCGGCGGCCGGGCCGGCCATCATGGCCATGGGAGCGGCAGCGGATACGCCGAATTCTTCTTCAAGGGCCTTCACCAGTTCGGCGAGCTCAAGCACGGTCAGGACCTTCACATCTTCAATCAGCTTCAATACTTTCTCAGACATTTCAAATACCTCCATTGATTCATTCATGTCACGGCCCATTTCAGGCCGGCATCTTGCGCGGCCCGCTTTCAGGCCGCCCGGGTATGGAATACGGCACCCAGGGAGCACCGTCCGAAAACCGTCCGCAACAGCGACTCAGTTTTCCTGCTTCTTTTCCGCGATGGCGTTGAGTGCAACGACCAGTCCGCGGAGGTTTCCGTTGAGTACGTTGACAAACCCGGTGAGCGGGCTTTTCAAGCTGCCGAGCATCTGTGCGATGAGCTGCTCTTTGGAGGGCAGGTTTGAAAGGGCTTTCACCCCATCCACATCGATGACTTTTCCTTCGACGACACCAGCCTTCAGATTGAACTTCTCGAAATCCTTGTCGAACTTCGTGAGCATCTTGGACGGAGCGACCGGATCGGTCAGGCTGAACGCAACGGCGGTCGGTCCGTTCAGGAACGGTTCCAACTCTGTCAGATTGGCTTCCTGGGCTGCGAAATGGATGGTCGAGTTCTTGATGACCTGATAATCGATGCCCGCGTCACGCAGGGTCTTGCGCAACTTGGTGTCCTGTTCGACTGTCAAGCCGCGGTAGTCGGCCAGAACCACGCCCTTCGCCTTTTTCAACTTCTCGACGAGTTCGCGGACCTGCTCCTGCTTCTGCAGCAATGCTTTTTCACTTGGCATTCTGTTACCTCCTCTTCTCATCATTCTGGCATAGGCATCGGACACGCGGCAGCCGGCAGTCCACCCCGGATGTCTGCAAGCAGCCATCTGCAGGAACTGTCGCCAAAGCCTGCACAATGGCGACAAAAACGCCCTTCCCCGTTCATACCGCGAACAGGGAAGGGCGTTCAAAAACACCTGAATCCTTGCCTCGGCAGGATGATGAACGTTATGCCCGAAGGCTCCTGCTGTCTACGGTCCATATGAAATTGCCACGGGGTACAGTATACCCCGTGCAGGGTTCCTGTGTCAAGACTTTCATCCGGGACGGGCTGAAACCCGTCTGGACAGGAAACTTCAAATGCTCTCTTGACAGATTCTTGGCTTGGAAAAAAACAACCTGCTCTTTTTGGCGCCTTAGGTCTTGGAAAGAAACAACCTGCTCTATGAATTTCAGAAAACAATGGCCAAACTCGCCATTCTTTTCTGAAAAAGAGCAGGTAATCTCTTTCCGCACCTTAGTCGAGGAGCTTCTGCTGATTGATCTTCACGCCCGGGCCCATGGTGGATGCCACGGTGACGGAACGGAAATACTGGCCTTTGGCGGCAGAGGGCTTTGCCTTTGTGACGGCCTCAAGCAGCGTATGGAAATTGTCGCGCAGCTTTTCCGTCCCAAAGGAGACCTTGCCGATGGGGCAGTGGATGATGTTGGTTTTGTCCAGACGGTACTCGATTTTACCGGCCTTGATTTCGGCGATGGCCTTGGTGACGTCCATGGTGACGGTACCGGCCTTCGGGTTCGGCATGAGACCCTTCGGACCCAGGACACGGCCCAGACGGCCCACGACACCCATCATGTCCGGGGTGGCGACAACAACGTCGAACTCGAACCAGTTCTCTTTCTGGATCTTGGTGACGAGATCTTCGGCACCAACATAATCGGCTCCGTTCTGCTCGGCTTCGGTGGCTTTTTCGCCCTTGGCGAACACCAGGACGCGAACGGTTTTGCCGGTACCATGCGGAAGCACGACGGCGCCGCGGACCTGCTGGTCGGCATGACGGGAGTCTACACCCAACTTGATGTGGACTTCGACGGTTTCATCGAACTTGGCGCGTGCCGCCTTCTGGACCAGGTCAAAAGCCGGGGCGGGTTCGTACAGGGCTGTCCTGTCGACTACCTTGAGGCTCTCAAGATACTTCTTGCCTCTCTTCATATCAAACACTCCTTCGTGGTCTCTTTTCGGGATTTCTCCCTCCCACTGTTCCGGTTCCGGTCATGCAACCGGAGCTCATTAGTCGACAACGACAACGCCCATGCTGCGTGCGGTGCCGGCGATCATGCTCATGGCAGTCTCGACGTTGGCCGCGTTCAGGTCGGGCATTTTCAGTTCGGCGATGCGGCGCACCTCATCGCGGGTGATTTTGGCGACCTTGTCCTTGTTGGGCTTTGCAGAACCGGATTCGATTTTGCAGGCCTTTTTGATGAGGATGGCTGCCGGAGGAGTCTTGGTGATGAAGGTAAAGGAACGATCCGAATAGATCGTGATGACGACCGGAATGACCAATCCGACTTCTTTGGCGGTGCGTTCATTGAATTCCTTGACGAAACCCATGATGTTGACGCCATGTTGGCCGAGGGCTGGTCCTACCGGTGGAGCGGGTGTCGCTTTGCCAGCGTTCAGCTGAAGCTTCACGTAACCCATAACTTTTTTTGCCATGTCTGTCCACCTCCCAGTATGCTCGCCTTGTGAAAACAAGTTTTCACGGCTGCCCTTTCGGGCATTTTCTAAAAACGCGGATGCGTCTTTATTCGATTTTGTGTCTCGGAAAGACATAACCTGCTGCTCTATGGACTTCAGACAACAATGGCCAAATCAGCCAGCCGTTTTTGAAAAAGCAGGAATCCCTTTCCGGCGACTTGTGTCCGGCCGTAACCCGCCAGGCGGATTTCCGGACAGACTCAGAGCTTGATGATTTGTGTGAATTCCAGTTCCACAGGGGTTTCACGCCCGAACATGGAAACGGAGACACGCACCTTTTTCTTATCGAGGCTGATTTCCTCGACACTTCCGATGAAGCCGTCCAGCGGGCCCTCGACAACCCGTACGCTGTCGCCGACTGCAAAGTCGACAACCGTCTCGAACTGTTCGACACCCATCATGCGAACCTCATCATCGGAAAGAGGAACCGGTTTGGACCCCGGTCCCACGAAACCGGTGACGCCACGCGTATTGCGTACGACGTACCAGGAATCGTCGGACATGATCATCTTTACCAGCACATAGCCCGGAAAGACTTTCTTGAGTGTCGCCTTCTTCTTGCCATCCTTGATTTCGATCTGTTCCTCCATGGGCACGACCACATCGACGATGTAGTCCTGCATGCGGCGGTTTTCCACGATCTTCTCCAGATTGGCCTTCACCTTGTTCTCATACCCTGAATAGGTATGAACGACATACCATTTTGCCTCTTCTGTCATCTTGAAACGGAGACAGTGCTCCTGTCCCTCCTTCCATCACGGTTCGGGCATGACGCCATTCGGAGCCCCCTTCGCGGGAACCCGGACGGCCGATCAGATATTCCCGAACACGGCACTGTAGAGGAGACCGAGACCGGCATCTGCAATCCAGATGATTGCGCCTATCAGGAGGCAGGCAGCGAACACGATGAGCGTGTTGTTGACGAGCTGTTCCCTGGTGGGCCAGATGACCTTTTTCAGTTCCATGCGAATTTCACGGAAGAAACGTGCCGCGCGTTGCGGTAGTTTTTCGGTTTTCTGCTCAGTCATCGAACGCTACTCCCATCGTCTGGTTATTTGGTTTCCTTGTGAGGTGTGTGTTTTTT
>JAIFNI010000233.1 GCA_020047785.1 Clostridia bacterium | reverse complement strand
GTGCTCATCTTGTCGTAGCGGTTCACGAACTTTCTTGCTTCCGCTCTGAACCCGCCGAACATTTTGGAGATGGCGGACATCTTGTTCGGGTCCAGACCGCCGGCATCAAGTTCCTGAACGCGTCCGAGGAGGTCCGTGAGGGCTTCTCCCACCTGACCGCTGTCCTTGTTCCGAATCTGATCCAGGATGGTGTCCGAGAAACGGGACAGCTCCGTCTGTGCAGCTGTGCCGAAGGAAATGACGGATTGCGAGTCCGTGACATTGATCTGGTTGGCAAGTTCCATGACTTTCTTCTGCTCGTCGGGTGTCATTTCGTTCCATTTGTTCACGTCATAGTTGTCCACGGACTGCGTGGTGCCCGAGGCGGATGCCGGTGCGGTCTGTACCGCCGAAGGAGCCGTCTGGGTTGCCGTGTTCGGATCGGGCTGCGTCTGATAGTTCATGTGTTGCCTCCCACCAAGGTTCATTTGTCCCGGGATGATTCCCGGGCATCGCGCAAGGTTCATGGATCCGGAATCTCCGGACATCCAGCGTTGTCCGGCCGCCCTGCCTGCATCAATCTGCGGAAAGGCATGAAGGATTGCTTCCAGTTCAGTTGGGATAGGTCCTGTTTCCCGGCTTCGAATCCGTTGATGCCTTGTCCGCGTGCATGATGCCGGCTGTGCTTTCAAATACCTTGATTTCTGTATCGAGGTCCATGGCATCATTGGCCAGCATCTTGTCCTTCTGCTCCAGGAAAGTTTTCCGGATGTTTCCCAGCGATTTCTCCGTGCGCTCCAGCGTTGCGACGGCATCCGCCGGCATGGGCCGGGCCGTGGCGAGTTCCGCATATTTGAGGATGATTTTGTGGGTAGGTTCCAGGTAATACGTGATGAACTGCTTGACGATGCGCAGATCCCGCGGGTCATCCCGCAGCATGTTGACAATGGAGTCCGCGATGTTGCACAGGTCGTTCACCGCATTCCGGATATCCGTCTGTCCGAGTCGGTTGATGGCGCTGCGCATATCCGCCGTATACTTTTTCGCCGATTTCGTAATGATTTCAAGTTCACCAAATGTGATTCCCTCAAAGGCAACGGTATTCGCACGTTCCCGTTTTCCGAATCTGGACCGCAGCACAAAAAAGAGAACAAACCCGATCAAAGCGACAAGGATGGGAAGAAAGAACGGGATCGCAATGATTTTCGCCAGCAGAAAAATGCCGGCCTGCAGCACCGTGAAGGCGCCGATTGCGGCGAGTATGGCCAACCATGTGCTTTTCGATGATGTTTTCCGATTCATATGCCCCTCTTGCGTCCGTATTGCTGACTTTTTCCCGACAGGTTCATCCGGATTCAGAAACCGGATCCCGCCTCTTCCATTCTACCCTGTAAATGCGCTGATCGCACTATATAATTGCATGAATATCGGCGTATTTACAGGGCTTCCTGGTGATTCGCCGCGAAGCATGTGGGGTCTACCCTATAAATACACTGAATGAACAACATAAACGCAAAGATTAGGGTGTATTTATAGGGATTTGCTGGTGATTCGAAGCGAAGCATGTGTGGTCTACCCTAAAAATGCGTCGTACAAATACAAAAAACGAAGAAAGCATGAAACTGGGTGTCGGACACAAACCTCGAAGCCGGCGCCCGGGATGACGGCAAGGGAAGTCAGACACCCGCCGCCGCCTCGGGAATTGGGATTGCGACCACATCGGGGCGCCCTGTCACCGGATTTATATCCTTTGTGTCGATCAGGAGGATGGAAGGCATCCCGATACTGCTTCCCACCGCATACCGGACCCCCTCGCGAATACTTGCCTCCGGAACGCCGAAAACGGCATGATACCGGTTTTTCAGCGTTCTCGCGTCCGTACCGCGCTTTTCATCACCCTCACCATACGCCGCCCGAAGGTGGTTTGTCTCCGCAGAAATCCGGTTTTCTCCGTCGGAAAGCCAATCCGGAAGAAATGGGTTCCGGTGGGCGCATATCCAGTCCAGACGAAGCAGGAAAAGACCGTACATGGCATCGGGAACCGTCAGTTTTCCCAAAAATGCCTTCATGCATCGGAACAGGGTATCGGAGGAAACCGCACGGTCAAGCAGCCCCATTTCCTTCTGCAGGTCGGCCAGCTGGCCATACAGGGTAAATTCCGAGGGGCACGGGACGGAGAGCCATTGCAGCAGAAGCAGAAACCGTCCGCTGTTCCGAAAACGTTCCACCGTTTCCTCGATTTCCTTCAGCCGCAGCATGTCCAGGGCAGTCATGGCCCGCGAAGCGATGACTTCATACGGCGCGTATTGTCTGTACACATATCCCCATTCGTCAGATTCGCGCCAAAGCCTTGTCCCCCGCAGCAGTTTGAGAAAACCGAGCTGCAGATGGTGCGGACGCACCACCGCCAGGGCGTCGAATGACTTCGCGAACTCCGAAAGGCTTTCTCCGGGCAGACCCGCAATCAGGTCGGCATGGACATGGACATTTCCGCGGGCGGTTACCTTTTCCAGACTGTCAAGAGCCTTCCGAACGTCCATGCTCCGGTCGATCCGGCTCAGTGTGCCCGCATGGGTCGACTGGATGCCCGCCTCGATCTGGACGAGTCCCGGCGGCAGCGATGCCAGTTCCGTCATCATGGGGGCGGTCAGCCTGTCCGGCGCGATTTCGAAATGGAAGACGACCCCGGCATCCCGATACCGCGCGAGATGGGACCAGATGGCCAGGGTACGCGCTTCCGAAAGGTTGAAGGTCCGGTCCACGAACTTGATCACCTTGGTTCCGGCCGAAACCAGCTGTTCGATCTCCTGAAACACCCGTTCAAGCGGAATCCAGGTCATGCCCCCGCTTTCCGAAGACAGGCAGTAGGCACAGCGGTACGGGCACCCGCGGGATGATTCGATATAGGCGATGCGCCCCTTCATACGTGCCAGATATTCGGCGCAGCAGGGTGATCGGAGACTTTCGGCCGGAAGGGGTGAAGGAATCGCCTGCCATTCTGCGATCCGGACTCCGGAGGGTGTCTCCTTCCGTGCCAGAACGGCAAGAAGTTCGGGAAACCGTGCCTCTCCCTCACCGGCCAGCACATAGCCGGCACCGGCTGTCAGATAGTCATCCGCGCCATTTCCATACGATACTTCCGGACCTCCGACCACGAGGACCATACCGGGAAAAGCAGCGTGAAGGTCCGCGCAGAGACGAAGCTGGAGGTCCCGGTTCCATATGTAGCAGGAAAGGGCGGCGATATCCGGCATGGCCTGCGCGACGGCAGCGAAAACACGGTTCGGTTCGTCATTGATGGTGGCGGAAAGCACGGAAACCTCTCCGCACGAACCTCCGCGTGCGTCGCAGGAAGCTTTCAGATACCAGGGGGCAGGGTTTTCATGTTCGTATCTGGCATTCAGGGAAACAATGAGCGTTCGCATCGGGGGGTTGTTCCTTTCGACCGTTCTGTTTAGTCGCCGGAAGAAAATCACCTGCTCTTTTTCCGATAAGAATGGCAGGTCTGGCCATTGTTTTCGGAAATACATGGAGCTGGTTATTTTCTTCCAAGACCTTACCGGACTTGTCTGTATCCCGTCGTGAAGTCCACGACACTGATCATCTCAGTGCCGGATAAAAACCGCGCGAGGTTGTCCGCGCTCAGCCTGACTATCCGTTCGAAGGTCTCCGCCAGATGATAGCCGCCGGACACATGCGGCGTCAGAATCAGGTTTGGCGCATGCCACAACCTGTGTTCCGCAGGCAAAGGTTCAGGGTCCGTCACATCCAGGCCCGCTCCGCCGAGATGACCGCTTTCCAGCGCATCACAGAGAGCTTCCTGGTCAACGGCCGTTCCCCGGCCCACATTCAGCAGGATGGCGCCTTTCTTCATCCGGGAAATACGTTCCGCCGAGAAGAGCCGATTCGTCTCCGCAGTGGACGGGAGGCTCAGCGCGACGATATCCGCCTGTGGCAGCAGCGCATCCAGGCGATTCATCCGATGAACTTCATCCACTCCGTCCGGAAGGGCCCTCACAACACGGCGAATCCCGATCACGCGACTCCCCATGGCTTTGCACCGTTTTGCGAATTCTCCCCCTATGTCGCCAAGACCCACTACTAGAACCGTTGCGCCGAACATTGACGTGACGGGGCCTTCATCCTTCCAGATTGCCTGCTGCTGGTTCCTGCCATACAGGTGAAGCTTCTTCTGCAGACAAAGCGCCATGCCGAGCATGTGTTCCGAGATGGCCAGTCCGTATGCACCGGTCGCATTTGTGAGGATGACCCCCTCTTTCAGGAGACCTTCGGCATAACCGGCCGTTCCGGCTGAATGCAGCTGCAGCCAGGCCAGTTTCTCAGACCCCGCAAGCAGCTCCGGGGAAACATTGCCGACCACGATATCGGCATTCTGAGCCATATCCCGGGTCACCTGCCTCAGCGGGCAGTAAGTGAACACCTCCCCAGGCGCCGCAGCCTCCAGCAGGCGCCTGTGTTCATTTTCAACGGGCAATGTGACAAGAATTCTTCTCATGTTCCCGACTCCTTCCGACCAGTTGCTCCGTGACAGGCAAATGGAAAAAGCATCATCGGCAAAAAAAAGGAAACCCTTGGGCTTCCTTTCTGTGACGCACGTCCCGAGTCATTCATCGACTCGATGGTCACTCAAATGCCACTCGATTTCCGACTTCCTTATTATATTCCCCAATTCCCAATTCATCAATGATTGATTCGGTGTGCGAATGGCACATCAGAAGCTGACCCTGTTCCGGCCGCTTTCCTTGGAACGGTAGAGCGCCTCGTCGGCCGTCTTGATTAACGTATTGCTGTCCATCTCTCTGTCCGGCGTCATGGTGGCGATTCCCAGACTCACCGTGACGAAGCATTCATCGGAAGGATGCACGTGCGGGATTTTGAGCGACAGGATTTGCAGCCGAAGGTTTTCAGCGAGCGTCCACGCGCCTTCCGCGCCTGTATTGGACAGAATGCAGGCGAATTCCTCTCCTCCGTACCTCGCCGCGACATCCGTCTCCCGGAAAACAACCTCCTTCAGCGTCTGTCCAATCCTGAACAGGCAGACATCTCCCTGCTGGTGTCCGAAGTGATCGTTGTATTTCTTGAAATGATCGATGTCCGCCATGATCATGGATATCGGCATGCGTTCACGTTCCGCGAAACTCCAGGTATAGTCCAGGAATTCATTGAATTTTCTTCGGTTTGCAATGCCCGTCAGGGCATCCAGATAGGAAAGGCTCTCCAGATAATCCCTGTGCCGCTTCAGTTCCGCGTGCATCCCCACTCTGGCCCGGACGACGACCTCGCTGAACGGTTTCGTGATGTAGTCGACGGCACCGAGTGTGAATCCGTATATCTCATCTTCCTCACTCACCCGGACGGTGATGAAAATGATCGGAATCCCCCGGGTCTGCGCAGAATTTTTCTGTCTTCTGCACACCTCATATCCATCCATCTCAGGCATCATCACATCCAGAAGAATCAAATCGGGCGGATTGCCGGACAATGCGATTTCCAGCGCTTTTGCCCCGCAGGTGGCCGCTCTGATGTTGAAATCCGAGCCAAGCAGTTCCGCGAGGATATGAATGTTCTCCTTCGCGTCATCCACAATCAATATCGTCTGTTGTCCTGATCGTTGACCCATTGTTCACCGCGCTCCCATTCCATTTTACAGCTTCATTTGCACGTTTCCGCCCGCAGGGTTCACTGCTCTCCCAGTTCAACCCGCATCGTCATGGCCATTGTTCGCATAGCTTTTTTCGCAGCTTCGAAGTCGAAGTTGTGAATGCATGTCTCAAGCGTGTTCAACTCATCCCCAAAGTCTGACTTGCCAATGATGCCGCGCAGTCTTTCGAGCACATTTCCCGCACCGACATTATCCTTCCAGACCAGCTGCGCAAGCTCCCGCATCAACGGTTCAACCACGGCGGAATCGACTGGCCCCGCACCCGTGGATCCCATCGACTCCCCTGCTTCATTCAATCCATTCATCACTGAAACGAAGGCTTGCATGGCGTCATGCAACTCGACCAGCAAGCCGGCATATCTTTCCTCATCCTCATTCCGGACTGCCGTTTCCAATCGTGATGCAATCGCCGCGATTCCGTCCGCGGCCATGTTCCCTGCCACTCCGATGATTCTGTGGGTGAGTCTGAGTACAATCTCCTTATCGCCTTGTTCCATCGCCTTGCCCAAATCAGAAGCAAAAGTCGGGCAGCTGAATGCAAAATCAAACAGCAGCTTTCTGTAAAGCTTTCTGTTTCCGTTGAGTCTTTTGAGCCCCGCCTGCATATCAATCCCGGAACCCGCAGCCGGAAGCGCGACCTCGGCTCCTTCCTTGGTTGCCGTTCCATTCGACCCTGATCCCGGCGAAATATCCGCCGCTTCATCCGACCCTGATTCTGGAACCGAAACTGCCGTTTCATCCAACCCTGATCCCGGAATCGAAACTGCCGTTTCATCCGACCGGACTGCCTGCTTCATGCCATTCCCCGTTGACGGCTTGATCCACTTCTTCAGCACAGTGAAAAAGACGTCCGGATCGATTGGTTTACTTACATAATCATTCATTCCTGCAGCAAGACATTCTTCTTTGGCGCCTCGGATCGAGTGGGCCGTCATGGCGATGATCGGGAGCTCCCGATGCCGCTTCTTGCTTCTGATTTTGCCTGTCGCCTCATATCCGCCCATGACCGGCATCTGGACATCCATCAGGACTGCATCGTAATGGTTGCTGTTCACGGCTGCCACAGCCTCTTCCCCGTTGTTTGCAACATCCACATGCACGCCTGCGCTGCCAAGAATCTCCATGGCCACTTCCTGGTTGATTTTATTGTCTTCCACCAGAAGGATGCGTGACCCGCCGATGCTGACCATCCGCATCGCTGCGTCTTCATTCCTGCAGGTTCGGGTGAAGGACTCGGAAGCAGTGAGTCCGAACACATCCATGATGGTGTCAAGCAGAAGGGAGGGATTCACCGGCTTGATCAGAAAGGCATCCATGCCGATTTTCTGTGCCTGCTTTTCAACTTCTTCCCTTCCGAACGCCGTAATCATGATCGTCATCGGAACATGTCCGATATTCTTGTCGCTGCGTATGATTTCAGCCGCTTCAAGGCCATCCATGTCCGGCATTCTCCAGTCCATGAATACCAGATCATAGGGCACGTCCAAAGATTCCTGCTTCAGCTCCCGAATGGCCGCCTGTCCGGATTCCACCGCGAACGAGCTGATCTCGAGCGCCTTCAGCTGCTCCTTCAAAATGACCCTTTCCATTTCCTTGTCATCCACAATCAGCACCTTCAGATTTCTGACCTTTTCCATGTCCATGACCCGCTTCTGCTTTTCCTCTCCGCTCATCATGAATTCCACAGTGAAAACAAACGTGCTCCCGACGCCCACCCGGCTCTCCACGGAAATTTCGCCGTTCATCATTTCCACCAGACTTTTGGATATCTTCAGCCCAAGGCCTGTTCCACCGAATTTCCGCGTGATGGAGGAATCCGTTTGTGAGAAGGCGGAAAACAGTTTGCTTATCTCTTCTTCCGTCATGCCGATGCCGCTGTCGCGGATAGAGAATCTGACAAGGCAGCGGGCTGCATCTTTTTCAGCCAGCTCCGCCCTCACAAGGATTTCACCCTTTTCCGTGAATTTCACCGCATTATTCACCAGGTTGGTCAGAATCTGTCCCAGTCTCAACGGGTCGCCAATCAGAGTGTTCGGCACTTCATCCGATATTGTACTCACCAATGTCAGCTTCTTCTCCGAAGCTTTGACGGAGATCATGTCAACGATATTGCTGATGATGTCATCGAGACGAAACTCCACCGTTTCCAAATCCAGTTTTCCTGCCTCCACCTTGGAAAAATCGAGAATGTCGTTGATGATGCCAAGCAGCAGTTTTGCCGATGAATCGATGCGATCCATGTAGCCCTGCTGCTTGGGTGTCATCTCCGTCTTCTTGATGAGCCCGGAAAAACCGATGATCGCATTCATGGGCGTGCGGATCTCATGGCTCATGTTGGCCAGAAATTCACTCTTGATACCAGTTGCCGTGTTGGCCACTTCCGTCTCTTCCTTCGCCTGGACCAGTTCGACTGCCCGTTTGTCCTTCTCCTCATTCTGGAAGAGCAGCTCCCGATTGGCGATGATCAGCTCCGCCGCCCGTTTCTCTTTTTCGTCGTTCTGAAAGATCAGTTCCCTGTTGGCAATGATCAACTCGGCGGCCCGCTTCTCTTTCTCCTCATTCTGAAAGACGAGTTCCTTGTTGGCGATGATCAGCTCCGCGGCCCGCTTCTCTTTCTCCTCATTCTGAAAGACCAGGGCCTGATTCGCGATAATCAGTTCCGCAGCCAGTTTTTCCTTTTCTTCGCTTTTCCCGATGGCGTCATCCGCCCGTCTGTTATATAGGATATTCATGGAAACACCCTCATTTCACCTGCCATATGCATCTCATGCATCTGTCTGCAGCACTTGCGAAGTGTCAAGTCTGAAAGGAAACACGTCCAATCTGAAAAGACTGTGGACGTGAACTGCCTGAAAGGAAAAACGTCCGATTTGAAGAGAAAGCCCCCTATGTTCATGACTCTGGCTTTCCTGCAAAGTCACACATAGGGAGCATGATGTCAAGTTGATCATATCACAGTTTCATCCCGGCAGCACATTCACTTTGACTGGCAGTCAAATAGGGCCTGATTCTGCGAATCCACCATCTCTTTCAGTTCGCTGCGCGTTCCGGATGAGAATTCGTATACCAGATACTCAGGCTGGACACGATCGATGACTTTACGGATGTTCGGGTGCAGGAAAGGGACATGGCGATCAATCCTGCCAACATGCCTGAAAGCTGCATTCAGTCTCTCTTCGAAGGAGTCATCAGCACGGTATCCATCCCCTGAAAGCGATTCTTTCACATAACCGCCCGTCAGGGAGCTGTTGAGGTGGATTGCCCTGATATGGGTCCTTGATTCACCCATCGCATCCAAAACCGAAAGGATATACTTCACCGCCTGCTCTTCCGAAACGAGGTCGGGATTGGTGTTCATCAGGTGACCGATGTCAAGCACAAAGCCTTTGTTCAGGTAACGGATTCCCTGCATCAGACGCGTCCCGATGCCGCCGTCCAAAAAAGTCAGGCCGGGGAACCAATGGTTTTCCATCAGCACGGCCAGGGTAATCTTGAGTCCGTCGAGGATCTGATTCAACAAATCAATGGCGGCATCGGCCACTTCGGCATCCGTGTAGGTGTACCGCTGATTGTAGCTGTGTTCCAGCTGAACATGACTCACATGGAACACGGCATAACGCGCTCCCGTTGCCTCGGCGTCCAGAAGCTCCCTGCGATAGTTCAGGATGAATTCGGCTGGCGTGGACGCACTGTAATACTGCTGCCATGCACTTTCCTCACCGAACTGCCTCACCAGTTCCCCTTCATTGTTCCGCCAGAAATCCAGCCAGACCGGCCAGAAGCGAAGATGCCTGCCCATCAGGCGTGATGCCGGCAGCAGGCTGTCGTCTCCCGTTTCCCATCTGATGAGTTCCAACCCGTCCAGCCGCCCTTCATCCAGGAAGGATGCAAGAGTCGTTGCATCATGGTCGAATTTCCCGAGCGTCCAGGGGTCATTGCAGATGTTCATCAGTTTCAGCATGAAAGACACCTCTTCGTGGCTGCATTTCCGCATCAGCGGCTATCTGGTGCGATTAGTCTTACAAGCCTTCAGCCATCTCAGGCCGCCACAGGCCATCAGGAGCCGACAGATATCCGCCAGCACACCCTGACCAGTGACATCGCGGGAAGGGTGACGGCCTGACCTTTCACAACAGGATGAAAGGCTTCCACAGGCGTCAGAATCGCCTCGGCACGCAGCCCGCACGCTTCAATGAGGTCTCCCATTTCCTCGAACAGAACATCAGCCGCTTCCGTCGCGCTGTAATTGATCAGGAAGCCATATGTTGCTTTATCGGTGCGGAGGAGACAGGCATCAACGGATTTGCCTGCTGCCATGCGTGCCGGCGGGGTGACCTGAAGCTCCAGGACCTCTCCCGGAAGGGCCGGTGCATACAGATTGAATACCTTGACCATGTCCGAGAACTGAACCCGTCCATCCCGCACATGGACCATGCCCATGGTGTTGACCAGCGAATAGTAGTTTGCCACCTCGAGGATATCACCCAATCGGCAGAAGGCATTGAGATAACCGGCCGCATACAGGCAGTGACGGATGTCGTTGGGTTCGTAAAAACCGGCATGATCGTTGTGGCTGGCTCGAGTCCAGTAATTCCATTCGACAATTCCGATCGTGCAGGAGATCCTGGCGTCCCGGATGGACTGAACCTGTCGCCGCAGATCGGCTTCCTTTTCAACGACATGGCCGGCGACCCGTTCCATGCTGTCTTCCATCGACAAATTGTCCGTGGCAAGACTGTATCGCGTGACGACCAGCATGTCGAAAAGCCCTGCCGCCTTCTCCATGACGACGCTGCGCCAGGCCGTCCTGCCTTCTTGCCTCAGGCCCTCGCTTTCAAACTCGCCGATGGCCAGGATGCGGGCCTCAGGATAGGCGGTCCGAATGGGCGGGACGAACTCGTGCAGCTGTGCCGCATACATCT
The DNA here is from genome assembly GCA_020047785.1 of Clostridia bacterium. Lineage (GTDB taxonomy): Bacteria > Bacillota > Clostridia > DSM-8532 > DSM-8532 > JAEWSN01. Next base: position 3,338 of record JAIFNI010000233.1, on the reverse strand, counting down.
CACCGGTCATGTGGCCGGTTTCATGTTTCCCGTAGTTTTCGTTGCCCACCATGATGTAGGCGGCGGGAACCGGAAGGTTGCGCGAGACATACCAGGTGCGAACATAAGCCGCCCATGCCGCAGCATCTTCCGGTGTGCCCGTGGTGGAGTTGAGCGTAATGAAAGGCCGGATGCCTCTGGTCGTGCAGAGCTCGAGGTACTCGTCCGTGCCGAAGTCGTAATGGACCTTGTATTTGAAGACCGGGTCGTCGCATACCGGACGCAGATGAACCGGACCGACCCCATGTTCCCAGTGATAGGTGCATGTGACGCAACCTCCCGGGAAACGAAGGACCGGGCAGGGAAACGCATCGAATGCCTTCAGGAATTCTCTGCCGACATGCGGTTCATCGGACGGCCGAAGGTGAATCTGGTCTATGATGACGCGGCTGTCTCCCGGGACATGCATCAGAAAACAGGCAAGACCTTCACCGGGCGAGGAAATGCGGCAGGTTCGCCGATGCCAGTGGGCCAGATCCACGGACATCTCCGCCTTGCAGGCTTCCGCTGCAGTCTGTCCAGGCATGCGAAGTTCCACGGACAGCAGAACCGGCCTATGCTGCGCACGGGCCCACAATTCCACCTCGAACACCTCGCCCGCATGCACGGGAATACCTTGCTGCAGGATGCCGCATCGGCCATTCCCGGCGTAGTTGTGAATCAGCTGGGCCTCGCGTCCGGACAGGTACATGCCGGGGATCAGCCGGCATGACATCCCGGTCATGTTGTTGTTGTCCGGCTCCCATTCCGCGGCAAGACCGGTCTGCAGATTCTCGGGTCCGGTGAACTTCGGATTGCGCAGCCGGTCTGAAAGCATGGCCGGGATTGTGTTTTCATAGGCTTCGATATTGTTGGAGAGCAGCTGTCGGCCGGCAAGTCCGAGCAGGCCACCAGTTGCGCGGATGCTGACCTTCATGCGTTCCTCCTTCGGTATTCGGCTCCCCGAGCATCATGAACAGTTCTACTGCAGTCTGCAGAGAATAAAGTCAAGTCGTTTTTCCAAGCAAGATCAGCAGTTTTTCTGCCGCATCGGTCGGAAATCCTTCGGGCGGACTCTTGGTCAACGATTCCAATAAACCTCTGACCTCTTCACTTTGCGGGAGCATATATCCGGATTCTCTGAGCAAGTCTTCAGCCATCAGTCGATTGGATTTGGACATTGCCTCCGCGAATTGACGGGTCACGGAAGAAGGGCCGGATTCCATGATGTCGGCAGTCATTTTTTCCTGAGCGGCCTTGCTTCGCGCCAACAATCTCAAGGCATCCGTCACAGTTTCCTTTTTGGGCTGCTGTGGCGGGTATGCATCAGGAAGCAGCGAAATGGCCCCGGAGGGGCAGGCATCCACACAGGCCCGGCACCCCTTGATGCATTTTTCGACATCGATCACGCTGTTTTCAGTGTCCGTTGCTCCTGAAGGACATACATAAAGGCACATGCAGTCCTTCGTACACAATCTGATGTTTCTTACTGCAGGCATATGCTTATCTCCTTCCGATCTGCGTCATTTTGTAGTTGGGCACTTTGCATACGGGACAAACCTCCGGCAAGTCATTACCCAGGTAGACAAACCCGCAGATGTCGCATACATATACCTTGGTATTCTCGAGGATTGCATCGCCTTCCCTGGCGTATCTGTCCAGATGGGAACCGGCCATTCTGCTGACTTTTTCACTCCAGACCAATGCCCTCAAGGCGCCTCTGTCTCTTTCAGCAGCTGATGCCCTGTTCGCTTTTGCAAAGCCATCCGATAAATCTTCCCGCAAAAGTTCCGAAACGGCATGGAAACCGTAGTCATGGAGCGATGCCGCAGGGGGACCGTCGTCTTTCATTGCTGCTTGGGACTCCGCCGCATATGTGTTTTCCGGAGCTGGTTTGGCAATGGATGCAGCATGCATGGTGCTCCGGTAATAATCCGAGATCTGCAGAAACAGACCCATTTCTTCCGGCAGATGCTGTTTTTCACAGCCTTTTGCCAGATTCGAAAACAAAGCACTCAGTTCACCGACCGTGAATTCTCCCACCTGTTCAACAGGACCTTCTTGCTGGATTGCCGGAACAGTGGCAGCCACGTTTTCCGACACTTCAACGAACGCTGTCTTCGATGCGCCGCACCAAGGGCAGACAAAACCCGCCGAGATGTCTTCCCATTTCGTACCCGGAGAAATGCCTTTTTCCGGCAGACCGGCGGCTTCCTCGAAAATGAAGCCACAGATTGAGCATTTGAATTTTCTCACGTGAATTTCTCCTTTTTTCAATCATGATGCAGAAAGCAACCACTGCAACCACCTCATCACAGCTTCTCTGTTCATACCCATAAAACAGGTGCCGTATCGCGTTTGATTCACCGTTTCTTCTTCTGCCTATTGTTCCCCGGCATTTTTCCGATACAATGAAGACTGCAAGCCGGTGACCGATCCTGCGGGTCCAGGTCTCGGCCATGCTCCGACAGGAGGATTCCGGCATCATGACGCAACCGGCAATGGGAAGGCAGCATCTGCAGTATATCGAATGGCTCCGCGTATTCACCATGTTTTCCGTGGTATTTCTTCACGCTTCCGCCCAGACGCTGCGCGCAAACCTCCTTTCGCCTGGATGGACGGCCGTCAGCTTTGCCACTTCGCTTGCGACAGCGGCGGTGCCGCTCTTCTTCATGATGTCCGGCGCCTTGCTGCTCGGAAGCGGGCAGACCTCTTCCATTCATTATCTGGTGACCAAACGTCTTCCCAGACTTGTCCTGCCACTTGCAGCGTGGTCATGCATTTCTGTCGTGAAGGATGCCGTGCTGAAGGCGATGGAAACCGGGACACCGGACCTTCTGCAGATGGCGAAGGATCTGCTGAGAATTCCCGCCGGACCGGTAGCCGTTCATTTCTGGTTCATGTATATCCTGATTCCGTTGTATCTGATTTCTCCCATTTTGAAGCACCTGGTCGACACGCTCCCGGAAACCCATGCGAGATACGTTTTGGGTCTGTGGGGAGCCGCATCCCTCCTCGGTTCCCTGCGTCTGTTCCTTCGTCCGTCTCTGGCCCCCGCTCTGACCTTCGCGGTTCTGGACAACCTTCTGTTTCTCGGCGGCCACCTCGGGTATTTTCTTCTGGGCCATTACTTGGCGAAATACAAAAGAAGAATCCCCTCGAAATGGCTCTGGCTGACTGCGGCAGGATCCTTCCTCCTCATTGCGGCGGGAACAGCCTGGAAGACAGACATGCTGGGAACTTACAGCGAACAGTTCAAAGCGTATCCATCCATCTATGTGCTCATTCTGTCTGCAGCCGTTTTTCTTCTGTTCCGGAAC
>JAIFNI010000003.1 GCA_020047785.1 Clostridia bacterium | reverse complement strand
TGAACCGCGTCCGGGACCGACTGGAATGTTATGATTTTTCGCCCACGGAATAGGAATCCGCCACGGATTGGTCAATCCCGTATTTACGGGGAATTCCGACTTCCATGTTGTAGGGATAACCATAATAAGCGCCGCCACCCACGGAAACTGATGTAATGACAAAGTCTGCGCCGGGCAGAAGTTTCGTGCGATCCGTACTGCTTTCCAGTCTTGTGGGCAGTTTGTATTTTTCTATCGTGCCCCGGACATACTCCGTCACTTTTTTCAAACGACCTTCATGCAGGTCGCACAAACATATGGTCGAATCCCGGAGGGATTCCCGCGACATGATGTCGATGCTCAATCTGCTGCCAAATCCACTGCCTGCGCCAATGATCACGATTTTCATGGTTTTTGGTTCCTTTCTTGGCTGGTTCGTTTCCATTATCCCGCTTAAATCTCACAGTTCGGTGGAACTACACGACCATTGTCAGGTTTCAAAGATCATTGGGTCAACCGACCTCAGCCGGATTTCACAGAACATTGCGACTATTCCACCACAGTCACATTGGTCAGATAATAAAGCCCATTGGTCATGCGGCTCGCATCTACGCCAAGCAGAACGGGCGTTTCTCCTTCAAACAATCCGATATGAAGGCCATAATCCCCGGCGCGTAGATTTTTCGGTTTGAAGCAAACCGGCACGCGTACTTCCTGCCCCGGCCTCCAGGCTTTGTTGCCGGCATTCATCGTCTCCACATGGCGGCTGCCATCAGCGCCCAACAGAAGAAGCCGCAGCGTGTAGTTTTTATAACTCAGGGCAAATCCTCTGTTTTCCATCCACAGATACACGGTGTTAGGCACATTGACTTTGATCAGCGAAGCCTCGACCCCATTGATAAAATACCAGTACCCGAGGCGATTGGCGCAATACTCCGTCAGGTAAGGTTCCTTTGTCAGCCAAGGGCGAGGATATCCATGGAAACCCGCAAAGGTGGCATGCGTGCGCATCAGGGAATCCAGGAAGGGAAGTCCGTCTTTGTATATTTCCGGCGGAACCTTGTCATAATGCTCGAATTCAATCAGGACCGGCGCGTTTTCCCAGAACAGGTCAAACATCCAGGGGGTCCGAAGCGTGTCATACCCGAAATCAAGCGAGCAGGTGTAGACACAGATCGAGTCGTCCTGCAAGCCCAGGCCGAGAGAACGGGCGTAGTCCATCAGTTCGAAATTCTCTTTCTCCCCGCGATCCCAGCTATGGTTGATATGGTCGTCATTGAGCAGGATGACCGTATTGGGAAAATTCCCTACATGAAGGTCGATGTGTTTGCGAAGCACCTCGGCCGAATAGACAAGGTTGCTGCCTCTGAACGTATGTCCTTCTCCCCATGTGCCGTACGTGCCCACGTCGATGAGTTCTATCCTTGGATCGCCATCGAATTTCTTGCCTGCCAGCGCCATGAAGGCACCGAGTTTCTCCAGAAAGATCGGATCTCCATAATCCGGCTCGATGCGTCCATCCGACAGCACATATCCGCGCGCGCCGGCCTTGTATACATATTCCGGGGTCGTGAAAGGCGCCTTGGGGCTGCCTTCATAGGTGCAGATGCGAAGGCTGAAACGATAGCCGAATTTACCCCAGGTCTCCATGATCTGGTCGATGTAGGACCAATCCGGATTCCCTTCCTCCTTCTCGATGTCACCCCAATCAAACCGCAGGTACAGGTGGTTCAACCCTGGAAAATCTTCCAGATGATCGGCGGGATCATGTTCCGTCCGGTATTGCGGGCGATAGAAGCCGTTGTCGATATAATGCCAGAACCAACCCTTGTGGGGATTGCGCAGGACGGTCTTGTCATCCGCATGGGCGCGCAGATCGGTGTAGGCGCGCCGGCCCTGCGGAGGGAAATGTTTTGTGAATCCGGACGGCACGATGGCATTTTCGTCGAATCTCACGAGGCTTGGATACAGCATTGCATTGTCTTCCATAAAAATCCATCCCTTCGCGTTCTTTTCTGATTCGTGAGGTTCACATTGCGGGTCAACAGGAATACTGAATTTACATGGCCGAAGCACCGAAGACCAATCAGGATGTCATGCCTCTATGGTCATCTGAAGCAGCGCAGCATAAAATCCATCGGAAATCCGACCCTCGATGGCCAGGGAGATTTGGAAACCGGTTCCTTCTTCAAACAGGCCAAGTTCGACGTCATACACGCCATGCGGAAGGTCGGAGAGTGGAATGTCTTCCGACAGGAGGTTATCCTCGCCGGGAAAAAAATTCCTGGCGGTGAAGGAAGTCCCGACGGTCAGTTCAACATCGACATCTGCACGGGCCAAGCGCAGGAAAATACGTGAATCGTTGTAACACGGCGCATTGCCGCTGTTCACCATCCAAACGGAAAGCGGAACCGTTTGTAGAGCGCGAGCCGATTCAACAAAACCGACACGCCGCAATTCCAGCCGATACCCGATGCGGGCCAACCAGGTCTCATCATATTCCCCGACGAGGTCGAGGCTGGAGACATGCCAGCGGACTGCCTCATTCAACAGGGCTTCGCTGAGATTTTCCGCCATCATTCTGACCGGTGCGGTTTCCCACACACGCTGCAAACCAAGCCTGGCCAACTGATCCCCAATGTCCGATGACTGCTTTCGGGCATCCAGTACCAGACCGATGCCCGTCTTTCCCTTCATAAGGGCTGCGAGGCGATTGTTTCGTACATCCAGCAGTTTGTATGTGTGGGGAAAGGCCTCCATATAAGCTTCTGCAAGGAGGCGCATTTCCTCATCCTTCAGTTGTTCTTCCGCGTGCTCCGGATATTCGTCCTTTTCGGGCATAACGATATCGATGCTGAACAGCAAAAGACTCGGATCAAAGTCACTGCCCAAGGCGCGCAGGAAGCAGATGAAATCAGGAACCAGGTTTTCGGACCAGAGCGGTGGCTTTGCATCGATGCGCAGCATCACCGTGCGATTGATTTTCCAGGCAAGATCAATCGCCTTATGCACCACGGAAAAATCAAATTGGCCGTCCGACGGCTCAGCTTCCCGCCAGCATAGCAGCGTTGCTTTCAGCATGCCACAGTCCGGATTGGAAAGCGGCCATCGGATGCAACGGAGGTCCTTCGTTTCCATGCTGCTCATTTCTCATCCTCCCGTTTCAGCAGGTTTTGTGATTCAATCCATGCCGCCTGTTTCAGCAGATGTTCACGTTTTTCAAATCCGCCCGAACGAACAGGAATTCAGGATTCAGTCCATGCAGCCTGTTCCTCATGCAATTCCAGGGTCGTTTTCTGGAACAAAGCCATGTTATATCCGAGCCCATGAAATTGATAGCACAAATATTTAACATAGTTTCGTTTTTTTCACATGGTTTTTCGAGTTGCCAAAATGCATCAAAAGTGTAGAAAAAATTGATAGCTTGAATAAAAAGTTAAAGCATTCGTTTCATCTTGAAGGATTGATGTCGTTCTTCTTCCTGATATACTCAAATAAACAGGTGCATCAGCCGGGTATCGGGAAGACAGACCTTTCACTTCAATGAAATCGTCATGCAACGAACAATCGGAAGCATCAGAACTCGGATATAGAAGTGAATACAAGTGGACAAAGGGGGAATCAAGATGTGTGAATCGGTTCGCTGTTCGAATGAGAAGGTCCTCATCCCCACCCATCTGACCCATCCGGATGAAAAGAACCCGATTTTTTTCGAAAAGAGGAATGTCCAGGGCGCATCCGGAAACATCTTTCCCATGGCCCTGTGCGACCGGATGGAAGCCTCCTTCGAACCGGTCCCCTATACCCAGCTCCGACTGGAAAACGAATATATAGATGTCACCATGCTTCCGGAACTTGGCGGCCGGATCCAAACGGCCCTCGACAAGCGAAATGGCTATGACTTCATCTTCAGGAACCCGACCATCAAGCCCGCGCAGATCGGCTTGTGCGGGCCGTGGATATCCGGGGGCATCGAGTTCAACTGGCCGCAGCACCACAGGCCAACCACCTTCAAGCCGGTGGACCATTGTGTGGAAACCCACGCAGATGGGAGCCAAACCGTCTGGATGGGTGAAATCGAACCCCTCAATCGCACCAAAGGCATGGTCGGGGTGACCGTATATCCCGGCAAGACCTATCTGCAGGCGAAAGTCCGCCTGTTCAACCGCACGCCGTATCCGCAGAGCTTCATGTGGTGGGCGAATCTGGGCGTTGCCACGAATGACCGGTACCGGGCTGTTTTCCCCGGGGACATCCATTGGGCGTCGGATCACGCCTGGGCCTCCACCTCGAAGTTTCCATTCATCAACGGTCCCTACAAGAACATCGACCTGGGCGCGGATAAAGATGTCCGCGATTTTCCGGCCATGCCGATCCCGGCTTCCTTCTTCACCTATAATTCCCGGTATGACTTCCTTTCCGGATACGATTTCGGAGCAAATGCAGGCATCGTCCATGTCGCAGACCGTCATGTCAGCCCCGGAAAAAAGATGTTCACCTGGGGCATTTCCGAGTTCAGCGAAGCCTGGTACAGAAATCTTTCGGATGGGGATGGCCGCTACATCGAGCTCATGACAGGCATTTACACGCAGAATCAGCCGGACTTCTCCTGGATCATGCCCTATGAATACAAGACAGCTGAGCAATATTGGTATCCCATTCATGACATCGGTGAGGTGAAGAATGCGACACTTCATGGTGCCATTGGATTTGAGCGGGCGGACGGGCAAATCTCCTTCGCGTTGAATGTGACCGGTGCGCAGCCGGGAAGCCGCATTGTCCTGACGTGGAATGATACGGTTTTGTACGACCGAACGGCGGATTTGACACCGGAAACGGCCTTCAAGGACGTTGTCGGTTTCTCCGGTGATTGCGCCGATCACGAGTTGGAGATCCGGGTTCTTTCACATGTGGGCAAAGAGCTGGTTTCCTTCCGACCGGAAAAGCCCGAAGCGGTCACGGTTCCACCCGCGCTGACGCCGGCCCCTCAGCCGGATGAGATGGACAACCCCGACACCCTTTTCCTGCACGCCCTGCACATCTGGCAGTACAGGCACCCCTACCTCGACCCGATGGATTATCTGAAACGGGCATTGGAACTGGATGAAAACCACATCATGTGCAACAACCTTGCCGGGAAAATCAGGATGGAACGGGGAGAGTTCGATGAAGCCGCCGCGTTGTTCGCAAAGGCTGCAGCGACATCCACAATCCGAAACCCGAACCCCTATGACACGGAACCCTTTTACAATCTGGGCGTCCTGCAAAAACTGCGCGGCCGGTATGACGAGGCTTACGGGAACCTGTTCAAGGCAGTCTGGGTGTACGCACACAAATCATCCGGCTATCTGGCCATCGCAGAAATCGACTGCATCCGGGGGGATCTTGATCTTGCGCTGGAGCATGTGGAAACCGCATTGGAATCGAACGCGACGAACTTTACGGCCTGGAGGCTGAAAGCCTCGATTTTGAGACGGCTTGGGCGACTGAAGGAAGCACTGGATTGTCTCGCCCATATTCGGCACTATGACAAACTTGACTATGTTGCCTTGTATGAAACCTGTCTGGTCTGGAAAGAAATCGAGGCCTCGGACGCGACTGCGCAAGCCATGGGGCTTGCCGCCCAGGAAGCATTTTCATCCGTCATCCGGCAGCATCCGGAATCCTATCTGGATATGGCCATCGAGTACGGGAATGCCGGTTTTTATCAGGAGGCCGCCGATGTGCTGGAAGGATATCTCGGCGCAGAAAATCCGTCCTTCCCGATTCTCCATTATTATCTGGGATATTATCTGCGGGCACTCGGGAAAATGGAAAAGGCCCAAACAGTCTGGGAACAGGCTTCTTCCTTGTGTGTGGACGGCTGCCTGCACAGCCGGCTCGAATCCTTCTCCGTTCTGGAGATGGCCATGGCGCTGAATCCTTCCGACAGCCATGCCCCCTATTTTCTCGGAAACATGTATTACGGCCGCAAATCCTTCGAAAAGGGCATTGATGCATTTTCCGAGTCAGTGGCCCGGAAGGCCGATTTCCCGACTGCCTACCGGAATCTGGCAATCGGACTCTTTGACAAGCGTGGTCAGATTGAAGAAGCAGGACAACTCATTGAAAAAGCATTCCACATGGATGAAACCGATGCGCGGGTGTTTTTTGAGCTGATGCAGTACCGCCGGAGCACCAATACGGATGCCGGGCTTCGCCTGGAGCAGATGCGGACCCATCGGCATCTGGTGGAGGAACGGGAGGATCTGTATGCCAAGCTGGCAGCCACGCATATGGAAGTTGGCGATTATGTGACTGCGAAGGAGATGCTGGAGGGGAAGACCTTCCATCCCTTTGAAGGTGGGGAGGCCCTCATCAATCGGGAGTATGTGAATGCCTGTCTCCTCGAAGGCATGCAACGACTGGAAAACGGCGATCTGACGGGAGCGGGAGCCTTCTTCCTGGACGCGTCCCGAACTCCACCCAACTTCAATATGGGCAAGATCAACGCCGCCCACCCGCATGCCCATGTCGACTACCACCTTGGACTCGTTTCCGAACGGATGGGGGATGCGGAAGAAGCCGAATGGCATTATCGGGCCTGCCTGACCGATACGACCGGGATGCCCGACATGATGTACCACATGGGCCTGGCTTGCGGGAAACTCGGGGAGACCAGTCGGGCGCAGGAATGGTTCCGTCAGGTCCTTTCAGCCGCGGAAGCGCTGGAACACAACCGCGGCCGCTATCCCTACTTCACCGCATCCCTGGTCAACACACTGCCCTTCGAACACGATATGGCCAAAAACGACCTCGCAATCAGCCATTTTTACAAGGGGTTGGCTTACAGGGGGCTGGGAGATATCGAGCTTTCCACGATGGAATTTGAAGCGGCCCTGGCGATAAAGGGGACCCTGTATATGGCACGGGTCATGATCGAACGAAACCGTGCGGGGAGTTGCCCATGAAAAAAACAATCCCGTTGCGTGAAGGATGGACGCTGCAAGGCTCCAATGGGATGACAGAGATTCTGGACATTCCCCACATGCCCATGCAGGTGCATGATGTCCTTTTTCACCATGGTCTGATTGATGACACCCATCTGTTTGGCCGGACGGAGAATTGCCGCTGGGTTCCAGAGCAAACATGGACCTATCGCACAACCTTCCACTTCCCGGCATGGGAAGGACCCGTACGCCTTTGTTTCAAAGGGGTGGACACCTGCGCACAATTCCACCTCAATGGAATGCTTGTCGGTCAGCATGAGGATGCCCATCTTCCGGCTTTTGTGGATGTGACACATGCCATCAGACAGGATGCGCGAAATACCCTTGAGGTTGTGTTTCCTCCTTTTTCCATGCTGTTGGAAAAGGTCATCCCCAACAAGGATGCACGGGTCAAAGCCATCCACCATACCAGAAAGCCATTCCATGACTTCACGGCCTATCTGGGAGCAAAACCGGATTTCATCCGGGTCGGCCTGTATGACACGGTTTATCTCGAACAGGTGGACCGTGCCGAAATTGTTGATTTTGAGCTGGATTACGCCCTGGATGACAAACTGGATTCCGCCAACATATCCATTCATGCGCAATTGTCAGGCGACACAGCCAGCGGGTATGCCACGTTGCGTGTATACGGACCGCAGGAGGAGTTGCTGTTCCAGGATGACAGCCCGCATGGGTGCTTCCGGTTTGTTCTTGAAAAAATCAGATTATGGTGGCCAAGAAGTTTTGGAGAACAACCTCTTTATACCTTTATATTGAATCTTTACACGGATGCAGGTGTGATCCTCGACCAAAAAACAAAACGCACGGGCTTTCGAAAGATTGAAATGGTCGAGTATCTGGATTTCACCGTCAATCATCTGCCCATCAAGCTGTGGGGAGCCAACCTGACGCCCATTGATGGAAAGACGCTCTGTGAGAATGAAGAGCGAACGGAGGAAATTGTCCGGCTGGCCCATCAGGGCAATATGAATGTGCTGCGGGTCTGGGGAGAGGGCATACCGTTTACAGACAAACTCTACGATTTGTCCGACGAACTGGGCATTCTGCTGTGGCAGGAGTTTTTCTGCGGGAATGCCCAGTATCCGAAAGAAGGGAAAGTCATCGACCTGATTCTCCAAGAAGCCGAGTATCTTGTCCTTCGGCTCAGACATCGGCCTTCCATTCTCCTGTGGTGTGGCGGGAATGAGAATTTCATGCACCGGGATTTCAATACGCCCGGAGAAGAATATCTTGCGGCGTCCCTGTTCGAGCATGATTTTCGCCTGCTTTGCGGCAGACTGGACCCCATGCGCCGTTATTTGGTCACTTCGCCCTACGGGGGGAATTATACAAACAGTGGCGCGACCGGTGACACCCACAGCTACACAAATTCCTGGTATGTTCCCTGGAGTGGCATTCCAGGTTTTGTCAGTGAGAACCTCCGGGTTTCATTGCCTTGTGAGCGCAGTCTGAAGAGATACCTGCGCACCCCGACCTTGCCGGTTCCCACACCCTTCACCTATGGTTCGCTGCCATGGCCGCCCGAGCTTGAAGCCATCACATCAGCCGAGTCCTACAAGAAAACCCCGCCTGTGGAACAGTATTATGTCGCAGCCACGATGCGGGATCTGATTTACAATTTTGGTGCTGCGGCTGGAAATTATCTCAGAGAAACGGTTGAGAGGTACCGCAGGGGGAAGACCATCCAGGAACCATTTGGCCGACGCCGCTGTCATGGACATCTCGTATGGAAATTGAATACGACCTTTCCACATATCTACAGCTCCGTGCTTGACTACTATCTGGAACCCAAAATGGTCTACCATTTCCTGAAAAGATCTTATGAACCCATTCTGCTGTCCGTCGAAATGGCTGACAATCTCAACATATGGGTCGTCAATGATACGGCACAGGACATTTGCGGTCATATGCAGGCCGAGTTGTTCGATATGGCGAAAAACGCGGTCTGCAAAACGCTCAGACGACCTGTCTTCCTATCCGCAGGTCAATCGGCCCCGGTTGGAACACTCGATGATTTCGGGCAGTTTTCCCGGGACAAGGTGATTCGCGTCATGCTGCATGACGACCAAAAAGGTCTGGTGGCGGATATCAGCCAATTTGTCGACATCGAGCGGCATATTTTGTTTCCGGAGGCTGTGCTTTCGATGGTGTGTGAAGGTGGAGAGCTTGTTGTGACAACCGACAGATTCGCGCACCATGTTGAATTGTCCGGAGATGCCGATGGCGATCTTTTCGGATTTCGGTTCAGTGACAATTATTTTGATTTGTTCCCCCATCAGACAAAACGCATCGAAATCAGCGGGAAACACAGAAAAGGAATCATCCGCGCCAGGGGTGCCTACTGTTCACATGTCGCTTCGGTTGACTATTCTGTTGGGTCCGATACGGATTGATCTCTTTTAAACCCATAACGGCTTGATCTCTTTTTACCCATATTCGCCTTGTTTTTTCTCCGATTTGGCAAGAAAACCAAATTCACCTGTTTGAAAGGATGTAAGAAATGAAATTCAATGATTTTGGAAAGACAGGATTGAACGTGTCGGACGTAGGTTTCGGCGCATGGGCGATCGGCGGAATGGCCTGGGGAGCCGGACGAAATGACGAAGATGCGCGTTCCGCACTCAAAACGGCCATGGACAATGGCGTCAACTTCTATGATACCTGTGATGCCTATGGGAATGGCCACAGCGAAGAGCTCATGGGCCAATTCTTCAAGGGCATCCGAAGTGAAGTGGTGATTGTCACAAAAGGCGGGACCAATTTCCGCGTTCCCGAACGCAGCAAGAATTTCCAAAGGGATTACCTGTTGATGTGTGTCGATGAAAGCCTGAAGCGGCTTCAGACAGACTACATCGATGTCTATCTCCTGCATGTGCCCGATTCTTCCTTTCAGGACAAGGAAAACGTGTTTGAAACCATGAAGGAAATCAAGCGGTCCGGAAAAGCAAGGGTTTGCGGGCTTGCCATGTGGGGCGCCAAAGACACACTGCACGCACTGGGCAAGGACAGGGAAGGGGTGATTGAAGCCCTTGAATGCCCGTTCAACATATTGAACAAGACCAATATTGAAACCATCGGCATCGCCAAGGAGCGGAACATCGCGGTGTTTACAAGCCAACCCTTGGCCAGCGGAATTCTGACAGGCAAATTTTCAGCGGATACCCGATTTGCCGAAGGTGACAACCGCAAGGGATTCTGGACACCGGAACGGTTTGCGGCTGTCCAAAGGGACATGGCCCTCATCGAGTCCTGCATCCAGCCCCCCGTCAGGACAATGGCACAGCTGGCATTGGCATACAACCTCAACTATCCCGGCATATGCAGTGTCATTCCCGGAGCGAAAACAAGCGAACAGGTTTTGCAGAATCTTACAGCCAGCGGCGTGGTCCTGTCTGATGATATGATGAAGAGGCTTGGTGAAACCGAAGGTTTTGTTTTTTGACAGATGTAGCAGTGCGAAAAACCATCCAACAGGAGGACAATGCCATGGGACATTATCTTGAACCCCCCCGTCAGCTTGCGATTCGGACATTTGACGTCGTCGTCGCCGGAGGAGGCACGGCCGGTGTCGTGGCTGCCATCGCGGCCGCGAGACAGGGAGCCCGAACCGTATTGATCGAGTCGAAAGGGTATGTTGGCGGGATTGCCGTGGAAGGCGGAACCGCCTTGCACAGCTTCTACAATTTGTACAAACCCTTTCCAGACGTGGAGAAAAAGCAGATTGTGAAGGGAATCCCCCAGGAAATCATCGACAGGCTGGCGGCAATCGGTGCGACAACGGGACATGCCGAAATGCTGTCGCGCTATGATTACGATTCCGTCTGCACGGCCATCGACACGGAAATGTACAAGCTGGTCGCCTTGGAAATGCTGCAGGAGGCAGGTGTATTCGTCTGCCTGAACACACTGGTGGCCGGCGCAGTCATGGACGGCGGGCGTGTTCGCGGGGTCATTGCGGAAAGCCGCTCCGGAAGAGAGCTGTTTGAGGCAAAAAGTTTTGTGGATTGCACGGGTTATGGCGACCTTTGCGCCCATGCGGGTGCCGAATTCACGGAACCGAACGACCATCCGGTTGCCAACAGCATCGGGGTGGGTGGCGTCAGCATGGACAAATACTGTGAGTTCATTCAATCATTCCATGCCGTGACGGATTACAGCGAAGGAAAAAGAAGCGGCAAGGATGGACTGGCCGTCCGGGTGGATTGTGATCCATCGAAGCTGCCGGTGGAAATGGCACGGGAAGCGCATGAGATTGGCCTGTCTTTCGTGACGACCACCGTCCACGATGACTATCTCATGTTCATCAAATTGAATTACAAAATGCCGGTCAGCCCGACAGACCGGGATCAAGCCTCCCTGGCGGAGTTGGAGCTGAGGAAACGGCAGCGCAAGGCGATTGACCTGTTCAGAAAACACATACCCGGATTTGAAAACGCCTTCATCGCAAGAACAAGCCCCACCATGACCGCCCGCCGCGGCCGATGCATCACCTGCGATTATGACATCACCAGTACGGATGTGGAAGGCTGCCGGCATTTTGAGGATGATGTGTTTGCCTATGGATTCCATGACTGTGCGCCAAGGCGGATTGTCCATCACGGCGGTTCCTATGGATTCCCCTTTCGCGCCATGCGGGTGAAAGGGATTGACAACCTTCTTGCTTCAGGCATGCTGATCACATCGGACTGGTATGCGCATATGTCCACCAGAAACACTGTCAGTTGCATGGCGCAGGGTCAGGCTTCCGGCACTGCCGCCGCGCTATGTGCGTTGAACGGAATCGGGACCCGGGAGCTGGGCTACGAAGTGTTGCGGGCTGCGCTTGTGGAGGGTGGCGTTCATTTCGAGTCTTGAATGAAAGAATGTCGGTTCCTATTAGAAAATGTCAGTGCCAAATGGAATGTGCCGGTGTGATTGGAATGCATACGCACCGGTATGGATGCACATGGAAGGATGGATAACGGGATGATGTTCGATGTGACCGCCTTTGGTGCCGTCGGCGACGCCAAAACCCTGAACACGGAAGCAATTCAGCGTGCAGTCGACGCCTGCGCGGATGCGGGCGGCGGCAGGGTTGTCCTGCCAGGGGGAACATTCGTCTCCGGCTCGATTTTTCTTCGCAGCCATGTGGAATTCCATCTTGATGCCGGCGCTGTTCTGCAGGGAAGTCGAAACATGGACGACTATCCCTGCCCAACCATGGAAAGCTTCGGTTATCGTATTTTTGACACGCACGCGGGGCTCATCACCGGTCATGGACTGACGGATGTGTCCATCACCGGACCAGGAACGGTCGATGGCCAGGGTCAGGATTGGTGGCGGGCCAAGGATGCGGGCACACTGAAGCACGGGCGTCCACACATCATCTTTCTGTTCGACTGCGAGCGGGTCACAATCGATGGCGTCAACCTGATGAACTCCCCCACCTGGACCGTCAAGCCATTGATCTGCCGCAACCTGACCATCAACAATGTCAGTGTGAAGAACCCCTGGAGAGCCTATCACAATTGCGACGGGATCAACCCAACCTCGTGCCGCAATGTCCGCATCTCCAATTGCCATCTGGACACAGGCGACGACGCCATCACCATCAAAACCATTTCCAATCTGAGACAGAACGCCGTTTTCATTGGAAACAAGCCACCGGCGCCAATTCCCTGCGAAAACATTGTCATTGAAAACTGCATCATCGAGCACGCCCACAGTGGGGTGGGCATCGGAGCGGAAGTGATTGGCGGCATACAAAACATCCTGGTCACCAACTGCGTTTTTGACGGCACGCGCGCCGGCATCAGAATCTATCGTTATCCGGAGCCGGGCGGCCACGTGAAGGATGTCCGGATCAACAACATTGTCATGCGCAAGGTGGAATGGGTTTTTGAATTCTCCACCTACTTCGAGCCGGCAAGAATCACACCCGGGCCAGACCCGGAGACTACGCCGGAATTCAGCAACATTCATTTCAGCAACATCACGGCCACACAGGCCCACATAGCTTGCGAACTGCGCGGACTGCCCAAAATGCCGATTCACGAGGTCAGTTTCAGCAATATGCGGATTCAATCAAATCTTGGATTCAATCTGCGTGATGTGCGTAATGTCCTGCTGGACAATGTGACGGTGGAAAGCTGTGGTGTACCGCTGATTGCCCAGGCTGTCACAGGTCTGGAGCTGCGCAGGTTCAACGGACCAACCCCTTGTCAGGAATTGCCTGTGATACAAATCGAACGGACTCGCGATGCCTGGATTCATGGTTCTACCGCGGCACCGGGAACGCATGTATTTCTCGGGCTGGTTGGGGATGAAAACACGGTGACCCTGGGTGCGAACCGCTTGGAAAAAGCTGCCCACGTCCAGGTGGCAGTCACCCCGGCCAATGAGTGGTCGATATTTTCCCATGCCTTCATCGGCAGCGGTGTGAACAGGGAAACTGGTTCGAAGAATGCCTGGCTGCCCGTCACAGATAAAGTCATGGAAACCTTGCGGCGTTTATGGACCCGGGATCAGATCGACAAGGTCTTCTCCATCTCCCGTGTCGAGCCGAATTCGCGTCAGGGCGCGGAAGTCGGGGACCCCGACGAGTGTCGTCTGATATTCATCATCGAAGCCAAAGACGTGGCGGAACGTTTGGTGATTTTTGATGATGGCGAGGTACTGTCCATCGTCAATGACCCGAACTTCCAGGCTTGCGGACCGGTCATTTGAAAGAACGCCCCAGAAAGAACCGGCTGCTGTTTTAACGAATCAAGGTGACTGCAGTCCAAAGTCAGCCCGACAAGCGGGAAAAGGGCTTCCATGACTTGCATGATTTCAGGAATTCTCTCCAAGGTGGACGCCTGATGGCATTCAAGGGAAAGGGTGAGTCCATGCCGACAGGATTGTATCCGACAAGTCTCCTGGCTTTTTCAATAGACATGCAACTGCTTCGCAGTACATGATCATAGGCGCATTGCGCATCACTTTCAGTGTAGTCATTCTTGATTCTGGTGCAAAAAGTCGATTTTCGACTTTTTCATGCAAGTTGCAGAATGCAACTTGCATGCATACAGCGGCAAAAGCCGCTGTA
>JAIFNI010000319.1 GCA_020047785.1 Clostridia bacterium | reverse complement strand
GCCGGCAGCAGCGGTCTTGAGGTGATCCGGATGGGCGAGTGGATGGTGGAGGAATTCGACAGACTTGAGCGGGGTGAATCCCTGAAATATGGTGTATCCTTGAAAATGCTGGATACCATGGCGTGAAAAGTCATGGTGGAAAAATCATTTCGAGAAAAGCCATGGCGTGAAAAGGCAGGCAGGATCGTGCAGAACATCAACACGAACCTGCCTGCCGAAAAAGATGGTTGCCAAGGCATGAAAGTCAATGCGCCGCATTCCAGTCATCCACAATCTGCCCGACAAGCTTGACCCGTTCGATGCTGCCCGTCGAGGACATCTCGTCGGAAATGCCGAGGATGAGCTGGCCTGCGAAAAGGTTCAGCAGTTGATCCGTCTGATCGATCAGCATTTTTTCAGGCCAGCTTTCATCGAAAAGAATGGCTGCAATGCCATCGATGAGAAAGATGTCATCCCCCAGGGCGGCTTTCATTTCCTCCACGGTCACATCCCCCTGCGGGAGGGGCGTGATGGCCTCGATGCCATCCAGTCCGCAGGACCGTGCAAATTGCAGCAAGGGCTTCACATCGCCGTCCCAATGCGAAAACGTGAATTTCCCGGCGCTGTGCAGCTGATCGTTCCGGTTCTGGTAGGCGGGCAGCAGATATTTTCTGAACAGGTCGGGCGGAAGGATGCCGCCATGCAGGTTGTCTCCGAAATTGATGTACTCGATGGGGGAGGCGTTCACCACCTCGATGAGGCGACGGTGGCTGTCATCCAGAATCCGGAAATAGGCCTCGACGAGATCCGGCCAGTCATAGAGCGCATAGATGCCGTTTTCCACGCCCATTGTATCGAGAAAGAGGCTCTGGATGTTCGTTCTGGGCAGGAAAACGGCAGGCAGCCCGAGATTGCCCCATTCCGCATAGGTTCTGTCGAAATGCGCCTGATCCCATTTCCAGCTGCAATGCTCCTCCATCCACATGAAGACCCGCATGTCCGCTTCTTCCGTGATCCACCATTTCTTTGGAAACGTTCCGTAGTTCGAGGTGTTCGCGACCAGTCGCATATTGACCGTGCCGACCGGTGTTTCGATGATATGCTCGGTCTCGAGGGCGGATATTTTCCGGCTTTCGTGCCTGACCCGCGCGTCGTCGATTTTTCGGAAGCAACCGTTGTAGTCATAGATCCGGTTCGAACAACCGAGTGCCTGATACATCTGCGGAGAAGTCATGCCCGTATAGGGGGCAGGCAGGCCGGCGCCGGTGAACATCCGGTCGTCGTACCAGCACAGGATGCGGGGCTGCCAGATCACCTGTTTTCCCGCACGTCTCCGAATGATGTCGCGATTCAGTTCCAGCAGGTTGATGTTTGCGTGGTCCGTGGGTCTCCCGGCTTGAACGGCCATGATGTTTCCTCCGTGAACGATCAGTATTTTGCTCTTCGACCAATGTTTTATTCGACGAATCCGCTTGTGGATGGCATCTGATTGCCCCAACATACGGAAGGATGTGAACCGGTTCTTTCATGCCCTCCCAGCATAATACGGACATTTTCAAGAATCTTGTCCCTCATGCCATGCATTTGTGCTATGCTTGCCTTAACGTTCCTGAAATGCGGAGAAATACTTTATGGGTAGTTCTGGCACCGTGCCGAAATTGTGTCTGAGTGACTATTGCCCGCCCGGGGAGGAAGCGCATTTTCATTTGGCCCTCGCAGAGGGATTCGCCGAACCGCATACCCATGATTTTTTTGAAATCGAACTGGTGGTGGAGGGGAAGCTGTGCATCGAGGTCAACGGCCTGGTGAAGATTCTGCCGAAAAACGGTCTCATGTTCACACGGCCGGAGGACATACACTGTCTTCGTTCGGCAGACCAGTCACCCTGTCGATTCATGAACCTCGCCTTCTCCCCGGTCCTCATGAGGGACCTCGATGGGTTTCTGGGGAAATCCGCTTCCTTTGAGCATCTGATGAAATCACCCGTTTCCCCGATGGCCATGCCGGACCCTTATACGGCGCAGACCCTCAGGCATCGGATGGAGGGCCTTGCAGCGGTTCCGGCCGGGGACCGCGAGCGATATCGCTGTGCCTTGCGGCTGTTGATTGCATGCGTCATGGTGGATGGTTTCCTGGTGAAGCGCCCGGCGGACGGGTGCCCGGCCTGGATGAACCGACTTCTGCAGGACATGCAGCGACAACCGTTTCTGCGGGAAGGGATGACCGCGCTGCAGCGCCTGTCGGGCGTCCACCCGGACTCCGTATCCAGGGCATTCAAACGGTGTCTGGGTATAACACCGACCGCCTGGCTGCAGGAGACCCGTCTGAATTGGTTTGCCAACCGGCTTGCCCACAGTGATGAATCGATAGCCGAACTGGCTCTTGATGCCGGATTTGAGAACCTCAGCCACTGCTATCATTTATTCCGGACGCGATTCAGCTGTACACCGGGACAGCACCGCAAGATGAACCGGATTCGTCCGGCTGGTGGATGATCGATGAAATGTACGCTGTGCAGGTTTCTGCAACGGAAGATTGCTGAACGCCTGAATTGGGCTTCCCGACGATTCAAGGTGAAACAGGGGAATTATCCCGCACAGGAGGCGGAAACACATGAAAATGGTGACAGGCCAATTCAATGATGCCTTCATGCCCATCATGGACGGGGTGACGAATGTTGTGAAAAACTATGCGGAGTGGATGCAGCGAAAGCACGGCATCTGCTATGTGGTGACACCGGAATTTCCGGATTACTCGGACCGGGAAGCCTATCCCGTGATCCGGTATCCCTCGATTCCCCTGCCGTTCCATGAACCTTACCGGCAAGGGCTTCCATCGCTGGATGCCGGTCTTTTCCGGCAACTCCGGGAGATTCCCTTCGATCTGGTCCATACCCATACCCCCTTCAGCGCGGGCCGTCTGGCCATGTACGTCGCCCGAAAGCGAGAAATCCCGGTAGTCGCGTCGTTTCACTCAAAGTATTACGATGATCTGTATGCCGCATTGAAAGTGGAAGCCGCCGCCCGTTACGGAGTCCGGCGGATTGTGGACTTCTACGAGTCCGTCGACTATGTGTGGACCGTCAACAACGGAACGGCGGATACGCTTCGGGAATACGGTTTCAAGGGAAACATCGAAGTCATGCGGAACGGAACGGATTTCAAGCCGCCGGAGAATCGCGGGGAACTGCGAAAGGAAGCGGATGGCGAGTTGAACCTGAACGGCGTCTTTCCTGTATTCCTGTACGTGGGACAGCAGGTGTGGCAGAAGAATCTGCGCACCCTTCTTGAATCGCTGGCGGAACTGAAGCGGCGCGGCGTCCCGTTTCGGATGCTGATGGTTGGAAACGGATATGCGGAAGAAGAATTGAAGGAATTGGCGAAAACCCTTGGAATCGGGGAAGACGTGATGTTCCTGGGGTCCATCCGCGACAGGGAACGGCTGAAACGCCTATATTGCAGGGCGGATCTGTTTCTGTTTCCCTCGGTTTACGACAATGCCTCGATTGCGCTTCGGGAGGCCGCTGCCATGGCGTGTCCGGCTTTGCTGATCCGGGGGGCGAACACGGCGGAGGGCATAGAGGACGGGAAGAACGGTTATTTGTCGGAGGATGATCCGGCAAGCATTGCGGCGCGCCTCCAGGCTGCCGCGTCGGATCGTTCCGCCATGGAGGCGGCAGGCAGAAATGCGCAGCAAACCATCTATACCGGCTGGGAAGACATCATGGGAGAAGTCAACGACAGATACCGGGACATTGTGAAAGCTGGCCGGCACAAGAACAAGCTGATCCTGAAACTTGTCTCCCCGGTTCGCTTCAAGGGGGTGCTCCACAACCGCGAGTTCAGGAAGTACAGAATTTTCAGAAAGAAAATCATCCGCATTGTGAATCGACTGATGTGATTGCCTGATCACACCGATCGTCTTCCGCATGGTGAATCGGCTGAAGAGATTGCCGGGTTATACAGATTGTCTTCCGCATGGTGAATCGGCTGAAGAGATTGACGGTTTACACCGATCGTCTTCCGCCGTGCCAAACCCCGAACAACTCCCAGCTGGCGGTACACAAAACGAGATCAGCATCGGAACCGGGTGCGAGGGTTCCTTTTCCGGGAGAGAGGCCATAGGCCCTGGCTGGATTCGATGTCACAAGCGGCAGCACGGTTTCCGGATCCAGACCACAGCGCTGCATCATGTGTCCGATATCCTCGAAAAGTGTCCGGCAGGACGCCACTTCGAGCCGCAGCAGCCGGCCGTTCCCGTCAAAAACAGGTGCACTGCCCTGCGCATCGGAGCTCATGAGCATATTGGACATCGGCACTTGTCTTTCCAACAGGAATTCCAGTGCCTCTTCCGCGGGGATGCAGGGGTCGTCCTTTCCTGCCGATGCAAAACCGGAGGTGAGATCAATCCATCCACCGGCTTTGCCATACTCCGCGGCTTCCTTCAGGAGCCTGGGATTGCGGTTCACATGGGTCGGAATGAAATGTTTTCGTGGAACGGCAGTCCGCGCAAGGACTTCCTGCAGCAGGGCCAATCCGTCGGGGTGATCGCCCAGATGCAGCACGATCACACCGGCCTTGCCGGCCAGCAAGCCGGCGACACGGACTTCCCCCGCCAGACGGGCAAGTTCCTCAAACGTGATCTGATTGCCGCGATGGTCGGAAACCGCCAGTTCACCGGCGCCCAGCACCGGTTCCACCAGCAGCAGATCCCGACGGATGTCTCCGGTCAGGGTCTGCAGCGGAAACTGGTAGGACCCCGACAGCATGAAGGCCGACACCCCTTGTTCGCGCAGAGAACGGACCTTGGCATACAGGTTCTCCTGGGAACGGGTGATGCCGTCGGTTCCGGTCAAACCAACGACGGTGGTGATGCCGTTTCCCAGCAACTCCTCCACCGTGATTTCCGGTGTTCGTGTGGCAAACCCGCCCTCTCCGCCTCCGCCTGCGACATGCACATGTCCGTCGATCAGGCCGGGTATCAGGTTCATGCCGGTGGCATCGACATCCCGGCAGCCCGGAATGACAGGAAGGGAACCGGGTTCGCCAATCAGGGCGATCTTGTCGCCGGCCAGCAGGATGTCGCGGATGCCGAGTCTGTCCGGGCTGAAAACTGTTGCATTTCGTATGCAGGTGAACATGGCGGACCTCATGGCTTTCATGCGTCGCGGTGCAATTCATGCCGGAAAAACAGAATGTCCTCGTTACAGGATCTTCGCCAGAAATTCCTTCGCCCGGTCTGTCTTTGGATCGGTAAAAAGCAGATCCGGTGTTGTATCTTCGAGCACCTGGCCTTCGTCCATGAACAGGATGCGGGTGCCGACTTCCCGGGCGAAGCCCATTTCATGCGTCACAACGACCATGGTCATGCCATCGGATGCCAGCTTTTTCATGACATCCAGCACTTCACCGACCATTTCCGGATCCAGCGCCGAGGTGGGTTCGTCGAACAGCATCACGTCCGGCTCCATCGCCAGTGCCCGGACGATGGCGATGCGCTGTTTCTGTCCGCCGGACAGCTGGGCGGGAAAGACCTGGGCCTTGTCGGTCAGACCGACGCGTTCAAGCAGCCTCATGGCGCCGGCTTCCGCATTTTCACGGGAAAGTTTCTTCAGTTTCATGGGCGCCAGGGTGAGGTTTTTCATGACGGTCAGATGCGGGAACAGATTGAACTGCTGAAACACCATGCCCATCTTCTGACGCTGTTGGTTGATGTCATTCTGACGGCTTGTGATGTTCACGCCCTCGAAGATGATTTCTCCGTGGGAAGGATGTTCCAGCAAATTCAGACAGCGCAGGAATGTGCTTTTCCCGGACCCGCTGGGACCGATCACCACGACGACCTCACCCTTATCAATGGTCAGGTCGATGCCCTTCAGCACATGGAGTTTCCCGAATTTCTTGTGGAGGTCTTTTGTCTCAATCACTGCTCCTCATCCTCCTTTCGGCAACACCAAGAACCTTGGACAGTGTGAAGGTGAGGAGGAAATAGATGGCGGCTGCGACATACAGGGGTTCCAGCGGGATGTACGTGGCGCCCCGGACGATGTTCGTGTTGAACATGAGTTCCGAGATGCCGATGATCATGACCACGGAAGACTCCTTGATGACCACGACGAACTCGTTCCCGAGCGCGGGGAGAATGTTGCGGATTGCCTGCGGCAGGATGATCCAGCGCATGGCCATGGCATTGGTGAGACCAAGGGAACGGGCGGCTTCCATCTGACCCTTGTCGATGGCCTGGATGCCGGCCCGGATGATTTCCGCCACATAGGCGCCGCTGTTGATGGACAGGGCAATGACGCCCGGAATGAACCGGGACAGGTCCATGCCGAATATCACCGTATTGGGGAAGTGGATGGGCAGTCCGTAATAAATGATGAAAATCTGCACAAGGACCGGCGTACCGCGGATGACCTCCACGTAGGCGGAGGAGAGAAACCGCAGGAGCGGATTCTTTGCAAGGCGCATCAACGCAATGAAGATGCCGATGAAGACCCCCAGGATGACCGTGAAGAACGCGATGGCCACAGTGCTGACGGTGCCGGTCAGAAAATAAGGCAGGTATTCGGGCAGGAAAGAAAAATTCACTTGGACTCAACTCCCCGGGGCGCTTCCGTACCAGGACTCCGAAGCGCAGTGATGGCCTGACCCGGGCGGATCAGGCCTTTGTGTATGGGATGTCGCAGGTGTTGTCAAGGGAAAAGGCGGGAGACGACCATGCGCCTCCCGCCCGATTTGGGTGACTCCTGCCTGATTTCATGTGCGACATGATATCGGCGTGAAAGCTGCTGGGCTTCATGCCTGCCGGGATGTCTGCGTGAAACCTACTGGGCTTCATTGGCAACATTGGCTTCCGAGACGAACTTGTCGATGCTGCCATCGGCCATGAGGCGGTCAAGGGTCTTGTTCATGGCGTCGACCAACGTGGTGTTGCCCTTCTGGACGGCAATGGCGGAACCGCCGTCGTCTTCCCCGACTGCGATGTCAGAGATCATGAGGTCGGGATTGTTTGCGACATACCCGTTGGCAACAGGCAGTTCCACCACGAGGGCGTCCACCTTCTTGTTTTTCAGCTCCAGAATGAGATCCGGGATTTTTCCAAGCGATACGAGCTTCGCATCAGGCATCTGATCTTTCACGATTCCTTCCTGTATGCTGGTGAGCTGGGCGCCTACGCTGAGGCCCTTGAGATCCGCGATGGTTTTGATGGCATCCTTGCTTTCCGTGCGGATGATGACGCCCTGCTTGGCAACATAGTAGACCTTCGAGAAATCGACGGCTTTCTTTCGTTCGTCCGTGGGGGTCATCCCGGAAATGACGAAGTCCACCTTGCCGGCGTTGAGCGCCTGCAGCAAGCCGTCGAAGCCCATGTCCTGGATTTCAAGCGTGACGCCGAGGTCCTTTGCGATTTCTTTCGCAATCTCAATGTCGAAACCGATGATGGTGTCCTTGCCGTCGATCATCTTGTGGAATTCATAGGGAGCATAGTCCGCACTGGTGCCGACCACGAGCTTGCCGGCCTTCTTGACACGGGAAAGGGCATCCGTGGTCCCGCCGCATCCGGCGAGGGAGAAGAGCGTGACTGCCACGAGCATCAAGGCAGCAAGCTTTTTTGCAATGTTTCTCATATCGTGGGTTCCTCCTGAAAAGCTGCGCCCGTCCGGGCGCTGATGAACTCATTATAGGGTGCGGTCACACCATGTTCAAGAGTTTTTACACATGATTTGCATATTTATGCATGCACGAGGCGAAATCGCAACCTGCATGTAAGGTGCCGGAAGATAATCACCCTAAGGGCCGCTATCGATTTTCAGTCCGGAATCATGATTGGGCTTGACTTGCTCAGCGGAAAGGAAGAGAATAAACTCAACATCAATAAACCAGTTTACGTGGATTCAGTTTATTCATGGAAGAGGACGGGAAGCATGGAGATGATGGAAGATCGCTTGCTGCGGGCGGGGCTGCAGGTTTTTCAGGACAAAGGGGTGCGTTTCACCATGGACGACTTGTCCCGGGAAATGGGCATCAGCAAAAAGACGGTCTATGAACTGATCGGGAGCAAGGAAGCGCTGATCGGAAAGCTGATCGATGCGTCGCACCGCAGCATCAGGGATCAGCAGGCTGCGATCCTGGCGGATGGGGAATTATGTCCTGCGGAGAAACTCGAACGAATACTGACCGTGTTGCCGGTACTTGGCGGTTTTTTCGAATTCGGCAAGCTTGCGGAACTTGAAGAGCGCTATCCGCAACAGTATGCCAAAATGGTGCGATTGCTCGAGGACGGATGGGAAACGACCCTTGAGGTCTACCGTACCGGAGTGGAAGCCGGAGAACTCCGGGTATGTCACCCGGATCTCTTCAAGATGCTGTATATCTCTTCCCTTACTGCCTTGTTCCATGATCAGTTCGTCCTGAAACACCACATGCCATATGCGGAAACACTGAAGCAGGTCGTGTCCATTCTCATGCACGGATTTGCCGTATGAGTCCGAGCGACCGGCGCCACTGATTCCAGCGAATTCATCTCCCCCTCGGACCGGCTGGGCCGGAACCGGAAAGGAACCAGATGGGAGGAACCATGGGAAACAAAGGTGTCTTTTTGGCTGGATCCGCTGCAATGGCGGGGATTGCAGTGGTGGTGCTGGGCGCTGCAGGCGTGAAGTTCTCGAATGTGGTGACGCGTCCGAAACGGCGTTCGCTGGATTCCGCCATGCAGGAAATGCTCGAACATGGCATCATGCCGGCAGAGCAGGTTGCAGCCATGAAATCGGAGCGGTTCGAGGTGATTTCCCCCTATGGGTATCCCCTTCTCGGACAATGGTTTGAACCGGAAGGACTTCCTTCCGACAAGGCGATTGTCATTGCCCATGGGTATGGATACAACCGGGTTGGAAGTCTGAAATACGTGTCGCTGTTTCTGAACCGGGGTTTCCATGTCATCATCTACGACCATCGGAACAGCGGCGAAAGCGGGGGCGACCAGACGTCCATGGGGTACCGCGAAAAGGATGACCTGAAGACGATCGTGGATGCTGTTTCCGCCAGGCTGGGCGACGGCGCGCGGATAGGGACCCATGGGGAATCCATGGGTGCGGCCACTGTCCTGCTGCATGCGGCCATGGACCCGAGAGTCCGGTTTGTCATAGCGGATTGCCCGTATGCGGATTTGAAGGAACAGTTGGCCTATCGGCTGGCGGTTGAGTACAAACTGCCTTCCTTTCCCGTACTCGACGCGGCAAGTGTGGTCACACGCATGCGGGATGGCTACCTGTTCCGGGATATCTCCCCGCTTCAGGCCATCCAGGACAAGAACGGTCTTCCGGACATCCCGATGCTGTTCATTCATGGACTGGAGGATGACTATATTCCCCCACGGGCATCGGAAAAACTGCATGCCGCCAAAAAGGGGATATCCCGTCTGCATCTGATGCCGGATGCGAAGCATGCGGCAAGCATCCATGTCCACGCAGAGGAATATGAGCGGGTTACCGCTTCGTTCCTGGACGAAATCGGATTTTGAAGGATGCATGACAAAAATCGGAGTGGATTATCTATAAAAGCGGAACATGATTTCTGTAAAAATAGGAACGAATTATCTATTAAATAAGGAATGATTTATCTATAAAACAGGGAAAATAATAACTATAAAAAATGGAATAAAACATTATCAAAAAATGGAATGAACGATTGATATTTTTGGGAATCCATGTATAATTCGTTATATGAGGGTGACCTATGTATTATACGCGATTGATTGAATCAACCATCAGGAGCAAAATGTCCTATATTGGCGCAATTCAAATCGAGGGGCCAAAATGGTGTGGCAAATCCACAACAGGGTCTTTGTTTGCGACTACGATTGTGAAGCTCCAGGATCCCATCGTTTTCAAGAGGTATCAGGTATATGCCTCAACAAGCAAGGAAGATCTGCTCTATGGAGAAAAGCCCATCCTTTTTGATGAATGGCAGAAAATACCGGATATTTGGGATTTTGTCAGGCTTGATGTTGATGATCATCCCGGCGAACCTGGCTTATTCATCCTGACTGGTTCTGCCAAACCGGTGGAAGACAACGCAAGGCATTCCGGAACGGGTCGGGTAGCGAAGATCAGGATGAGACCGATGTCTTTGTTTGAGTCATGCAACTCATCTGGAGAAGTCTCTCTTTCCGCGCTTTTTCAAGATCCGGAACTTCCTGTTCGTGGGAAATCCGAATTGACGATATCCGATCAGGTGGATCTGGTTTGCAGAGGTGGCTGGCCGGGCATTGTGCAATCACCGAAATCCACCACATACGGTTATCTCAGGGACTATTTCGAAGTGCTTGTATCTTCGGATATCATGGACATCGATGGGATCAAGCGGAGTCCGAACAAAGCAAAAGCTGTTTTGAAATCGTATGCCAGAGCGATCTCCACATTGACAGATTTCCAAACAATCGCCAGGGATTTGGAGAATGTCGGAGAAGGAATCGATATCAAAACGTTAGGATCCTATGTCAGTGTATTCGAGAAATTGTTCATCATCGAGAATGTGGAAGCGTGGACGCCAAAACTGCGAAGCGCCAGCACAATCAGAACGAAAGCGAAGAAGCAATTTGTGGATCCTTCGATCGCTGTGGTCGCATTGGGAGCGCACGCACAGGAATTGAAGGAGGATATGGAGACGTTCGGGTTTTTCTTTGAATCCATGGTCACACGGGATTTACGGGTATATCTGGAGTCTGTGAACGGAGAAGTTTTTCACTACCGGGACAGTATGAATTTGGAAGTGGATTGTATTCTTCGGTTGGATGACGGACGATGGGCGGCTGTTGAAGTGAAAGTCGGTGGAAACAAAATCGAGGAGGCGGCGGCCAACCTGATGAAGCTGCGGGATCGCGTCGACACCAGCCAGATGAGAAAACCAAGCTTCCTGATGGTCATCTACGGTGGACAGCACGCATACCGAAGGCCGGATGGCGTTATTGTGGTTCCGATAGGCTGCCTGCGGGATTGAAATGGTTTCTTCCCTGGTTTCCAGCTATTCATGCCACGGCGAGGAGGCACCCATGCAACGTTCGGATGAAAGCGCCATCCATTCATCCATTCTGGCAGAAGACGGAGTCTTCCGGCTTACCACCTGCAGCACCTCTTTATGGTTTCGCACCACGGAATACGGCCATCTGGAACAGCTGCACTACGGAGAGCGGCTGCATCCGGATCAGCCTGTGGATGCCCTTGCCGTAAAGCGAACCGCCATGGTCGGAACCTCCGTGGCCTACCGGGAAGGCAATCCTTCGTACAGCCTCGACACATTGCCGCTGGCCTGGTCCGGCATCGGGTGCGGGGATTACCGGCATTCCCCTGCCGAGTTGAAAATGCCGGATGGCACCTTTTCCTGTGATTTTGTCCATGTGAATCACCGCATTCATGCCGGATGCCTTCCCATGGCGTCCTTGCCGTCCGCCTATCAGGACATGGGAGCGGATTCATCCGGTGTCCAAACCCTTGAAATCGAGCTGCAGGAAACCGTGAATGCTGTAATCCTGCGCCTGTTCTTCACCGTTTTTCCGGAGGCCGATGTCATCACCCGACGGGCGGTCCTCGAGAACAAAGCGGCAAAACCGCTGGTCATCCGCCGGCTCATGAGCCTGATGATGGACCTGCCGAACCAGGGATACCGGCTTGTCACCTTTGACGGCGGCTGGATCAAGGAAGCGCACCGGCACGAGCGTCCGGTGACCCATGGCATGCATGTCATCGGATCCACCACGGGCAACAGCAGCAACCGGCACAATCCCGGCTTCCTGCTGGCGGAGACGGGTGCCACGGAAGCGCACGGCCGCGTATACGGGTTCAATCTGGTGTACAGCGGCAATCACTACAGTGCTGTCGAGTTGTCGAACGGAGAACTGGTGCGCGTTCAAACCGGCATTCATCCGCATTGCTTTGAGTGGAACCTGCAGCCGGGTGAACGGTTTGAAACCCCGGAAGCGGTCATGACCTTTTCTTCCGACGGCTTCACCGGACTGAGCCGGCATTTTCACGACTTTGTGAACCGCCACATCGTTCGGGGAGACTGGAAGGATCGGGAACGACCCGTACTCCTGAACAACTGGGAAGCCCACTTCTTCAAGTTCACACGCGGCAAACTGCTGCGATTGGCGCATCGGGCCAAACGCCTGGGGGTGGAGCTGTTTGTGCTCGATGACGGCTGGTTTGGAAAACGGAACAACGACACGGCCGGTCTGGGTGATTACTCCGTGAACCGACGGAAACTGCCGGGAGGGCTGAAGCCATTTGCCGGAAGAATCCGGAAGATGGGACTCGACTTTGGCCTGTGGTTCGAGCCGGAGATGGTGAACAGGGACAGTGACCTGTATCGGGCTCATCCGGAGTATGCCGTCACCATTCCTGGCAGGGAGCCGACCTTGGGGCGAAACCAGCTGGTGCTCGATTTGTGCAACCCGGCCGTGCGCAGCTATCTGGTCACACAGATCGGAGCGATTCTGGACGAGGCTGATATCCGGTATGTGAAATGGGACATGAACCGGCACATCAGCGATGCATATTCACCGCTGCTGGAAAGTCAGGGAGAATTTTTCCACCGCTATGTGCTGGGGTTGTATGATTTGCTGACCCGCGTTTTCCGGCCACGCCCCCATATTCTTCTGGAAAGTTGTGCTTCCGGCGGTAACCGGTTTGATTTGGGCATGCTGTGCTACTCCCCCCAAATCTGGACATCCGATGACACGGACCCGGGGGAGAGGCTGGCCATCCAGCATGGGTTGTCCCATCTGTATCCGCTCTCCACCATGGGCGCGCATGTATCGGAGGCGCCGCACCAGCAGACCCTGCGGGATACACCGCTGACCACGCGGTTCAATGTGGCCGCGTTCGGCTGCCTTGGCTACGAGCTGGACCTCAAGTGGCTTACCCGTATGGAGAAGAAGGAAATCAAACGGCAGATCACCTTCTACAAGGAACATCGCAGAACCCTGCAGTATGGACGGTTTCGCCGGCATGAAACAGGCCGCTCCCGGCAGCAGGCATGGCAGTGCACCGCCGGGGACGGACAGGAGGCGGTGGCCGGGTTCTATCAGACCGTTTCCCATGCGGCGGAGGGGACGGACATGCTTCCGCTGGGCGACCTGGACGCAGAAGCCAGATATCGGGTCGAAACCAGGCCACAACCGGTTTTCATCAAACGATTCGGGGGGCTGGTGAAGCATCTTCTTCCCGTGGAGCTCAATCCCACCGGATGGCTGCTGCGACTCGCCAACCGGATGTATGCCCTGGCCGATTGCGTGGAGCGGTATGAAGCGCGGGGCGATCTGCTGCAGACCGGTGTGCGGCTCAACAGCCAGTTCATCGGCAGTTATTACAATGCGAAAATCCGGCTGATGGGAGACTTCGGCTCCCACCTCTATGTGGTGACGCGCATGCATCCGGAGGAATCACAAGGAGTGAAAATGAAGGGAAGCACGGCTTGACACATCTTGCACGGTAAGACCAGAATAGGTCAGACCCATACATTCATCTTTCAGGACGGAGGGACAATATGAAAAAGCACGTACTCCTTGCTGTTTTGGTGTGTATTGGCATTTTTTCATTTACTTCCTGCGGAAGATCTGCGTCATCCGATGAAAACTCTCCCATCACAACCATGAGTCCGGGAGATGAGGCGGTTGCCAGCGCGACCCCCGGCGCTGAGTCAGTTGGCAGCGAAGAAAGCAGTAGTGCAGAAAGCAGTGCAACCCCTTCCCCGCAGGATTCGGCGGTGGCAACCGAAACCCCGGCTGACGGTGGCATTACCCTCGAATCGGTCAAAAAGGCGGCGCTGGATGCCGGCTATGCAGCAGAAGACATACCGGAGATCGATGTACAGACAGAACCCGCTCCTGTCAGAGGCATTTTCGTGAATTATGTGGATGAAACACTCCAATCCCAATGCCCGGTCTATGAATTCAAGGATGCGGCGGACGCCCTGGCGTTTGCCGGAGAGGTCAACGACTCCGGATACGGCTTATGCATCGTCAACGGCAAATTATTGGCCATGACAGACGCGAGGTATGGGATTATCCTCCATGACAATGAAAAAACGGTGCTGGAATCGTTTCTGGCCGGTAATTTTTTACCCTATGTTGATCCGGCCGTGCCTCCGGCCAGCCCCGACAGGGATTATGCCGGTGCCGCTTCCCGTATCGGGCTGATGCAGCAGGCCCTCGACAAGCTGGTTAACAAAGCCGT
>JAIFNI010000126.1:3967-5141 GCA_020047785.1 Clostridia bacterium | reverse complement strand
TGTACCCTCATGGCTGATTGTGCCTTTTTCCGGAGCCAGCTGTTTGAAGAACGGCAAGGACTGGCTGGACCAGTTTCCACCGGAATCATAAATCACGAATCCATTCCGGTCCATCACCACAATGCTGCCTTTGAGGTCCTTATAGTCCGCAATGGCTTTTGAAAGATTCCGGGTTCTGTAATTGACGATGAGCGTACCGATGTCCTGCGTGTTTTTGATGTAAAGACTGTTGTAGATGTTGCGCGCGTATGTCAGGACTTTTTCACTGCTGGCTCTGACATAATCAGCGGTCTGGTTAGGAAGAATTGTCATTTCGTTCTTATGGGTCTTTATCATTCGAAACCATTCCTGATTGGCAAAATCATATTCATAGTTGACGGATCTCATATCCTTCGAAGCACTCACTATGCTTCCATTCATATGATTCACAAGCACAACATCCAATATGTCTTCATTGGAGTTCAAAATGGCATTCAGGTAACCGGAAATGATTTCCCGGCTGACATATACGCCGCTGCCTTCTTCGGAAATCAAATAGTTGTTGATGTCCGAATAGCGTCTGTCCGTCAGATTGTAGATCGATTGGTTGAATTGGTATTCCATGTTCTGTATATAATGCCCCATGCTGATGATGGCCTGGTTTTCATATTGAAGCTCCTTGGCAGTCAGGGTATTTGACAAGACGGATGTGACAACGACACCGACCATGATGAGGGAAACGGAAGAGATTGCTGAGAAAAGCAGGACAATTTTCGAAAAGAAACTGCCATCAACGAAGGATAGAAATGCCCGAATCAGTTTCATTGGGAGACCTCTGTGTCATCATCTGTACCGCTTTATCTGAATCATACGGATCTGTATGACTGTTCATGATGATACTAAATGAAGGTTAGCACCTTTTCATGCAAAAATCAACCTTCCTTTATACTAATAGATGAACTTGGCTCGATGAATCGGTCTGAATTTGGATACTATGCCGGTGTCATTCGAAATCTGTACTGTTCATGCATAATGTTTTCTGTATGAAAGTGATGAACTCTCCCCTATAATGATTTTGGAATGATCAACTTCATTGTTTTATAAATCGGTTTAGTTACATCAGATTATACTGAAAAGGAAGTATGCATTGTGTCATCAAGCGGTAGCATCGGATCGAAAAACGACATGGGCAATT
>JAIFNI010000126.1:0-3943 GCA_020047785.1 Clostridia bacterium | reverse complement strand
CATGGGCAATTCTCTCCTTACAAGCAAAAACCGTCAGCGTTTGATCCTGTTTGGCATGGCGGTGCCTCTGTTTGCCATGGTGATCGTCTTCAACTACTTCCCACTGTGGGGATGGGTGATGGCGTTCGTGAAATACCGTCCAGGCGTACCCATATGCAACAGCCCGTTTGTTGGCCTCCAGTATTTCGCTAAAATTTTTGAATCCGGAAGCGATTTTCTGTCCGTATTCCGCAATACGCTCATCATGGGTCTTTTGGGACTGATATGCATTCCTCTTGCCGTCATTCTGGCGCTCATGCTCAATGAATGCAAAGTCAGAATATTCAACAAGGTCATTCAAACCGCATCCTCACTGCCGAACTTCATCTCAATGGTCATCGTATACTCG
Source organism: Clostridia bacterium (assembly GCA_020047785.1). Taxonomy (GTDB): domain Bacteria; phylum Bacillota; class Clostridia; order DSM-8532; family DSM-8532; genus JAEWSN01. The sequence continues at coordinate 3,555 of JAIFNI010000126.1, read as the reverse complement.
ATTTTTTTCAAATTCCTGTCTGTGGAAGATGGTTTGGTCAATGTTATTCTGGTGAAATGGCACGTCCTCGGTCAGCCGATTGATTTCCTTGCCAATGAAAACATGGTGTATGCGCTTCAAACTTTTGTAGGGATATGGAAGGGCCTTGGCTGGACAGCAATCATCTTCATCAGTGCGATTTCTTCCGTGGATCAGGAACTCTATGAAGCTGCGGTCGTCGACGGGGCAGGGAGATTTCAGAAGATATGGTTCATCACGATCCCGGGAATCATGCCGACGGTCATCATCATGACGATCCTCAGCATCGGTTACCTGCTTTCATCAGGCTTTGAACAGTACTATCTTTTCTACAACGGCATGGTGGCAAGCCGGATAGAAGTCATCGACACCTATGTGTACCGGACCGGCATTGCGCAGGGAAGCTATTCCTTCGCTACGGCCGTTGGCATCAGCAAGACAATCATCAGCGTGCTGCTGCTTTCCGGAGCCAACCTGTTGGCAAAGAAGACAACATCAAAATCCATTTTTTAGTTGTTTGTCTGCGTTGAATGTCAAGCCCCAAAAAACAGAGAAGATGCAAACAGTCACGACAGAGACAGGCATGACTAACTGAAACTGACATGAATAATCAAAGAACAACAAACACCATACAGGAGAACGCTGCCATGAAGGAGAAACTGACTGCCGGATCTGCGATTTTCAATATCGTCAACTACAGCCTGTTGCTGGTACTTGGCATCATGACTCTTTATCCGTTCTGGTATATTTTCATCTATTCCATCAGCAATCCGGCCCGGGCAGGTGCTGCCGACGCCTTGTTCTGGCCATTGGGATTCAGCCTTGACAACTATATCACCCTGTTTACACAAGCCAATATCATGCATGCGTTCTTCATCTCCGTGGCCAGAACAGTTTTGGGGACAGTCGGGGGTGTATTCTGCTGCGCATTGTTCGCTTATCTGCTGACCAAAGACTTGCTTCCTATGCGAAAATTCATGTACAAGGCATTGGTCATCACCATGTACATATCATCAGGACTTATCCCGTGGTATATCGTGATGAAAATGCTTGGCCTGCAAAACAATTTTCTGCTTTACGTGCTTCCGGGACTCGTTTCCGCATTCAACGTGATCCTCATCAAAACCTACATCGAATCCATTTCCCCTGCCCTGGAAGAGTCGGCAATTATTGATGGTGCGGGGTATTTCACCGTATTCAGAAAAATCATCTTTCCTTTGTCCATGCCGGTCATCGCAACGGTAGCGATTTTCACAGCCGTCGGCCAATGGAACAGTTGGACCGACAACATGTTCCTGGCAAACACAAAAGAACTTCAGACACTGCAGCTTCTGCTGTACAACTACATCGCCGCAGCCGAGGCTCAGCTTGCTTCCGTAAAAAACCAGCTGAACAAGATCAAGGTCTTCGTCACACCGAATTCCATCAAAATGACGATAACCATGGTTGTCACGCTGCCAATCATCATCATCTATCCGATGCTGCAGAGGCATTTCACGAAAGGCATCATGCTGGGAGCTGTCAAGGGTTGATGCAGGGCAATTTGAGCATGCACGATGCCATGGTCAGGAATGAACATAAACACAAAAGACTTGTGCAATCAGAATCGATATGAACCCAGAAAGGTTTATAAATAAAGGAGGGATCACCATGACCAACAAGTTCAGAAATCTGGTCGCTTTCACCACTGCATTCATGTTGCTTACAGTCACCCTGCTGGCAGGCTGCGGAGCTGCGGCACCCGCACCTGCAACGACACCTGCTGCCACGGAAAGCGTCGCTGCAACCGCTGACGCCACGGAAGCCCCCAGCGAATCAACCACGCAGGAAGATCCTGCAACTGCGGCCCCTCCCGAACCCATCACCCTGAAAATTGTCGCTCCGCTGGGTGCCACTGCGCCTAACGGCATCCATGACAATGCCGTCATCAATGCTCTGAGAGACAAAACAGGCATCACGATCGACTGGATCAACAAGGATTCCATTTCCGACTGGGCCAACTATGTCGGTGTCATGCTTGCCAGCGGCGACTTGCCGGATGCCGTCACATTCCAGTTGACGGATGACAAAGTCCGTGGAGACATGTTCGCTGCCAATGCGATCATTCCACTTGATGACCTGATAGCCCAAGACGGCCCCAACATCACCAAGAACGGAACAGCCATGATAGACCTGATGAAGGCCTTCAAGTCGAAAAACGGTGATGGAAAGACGTATTTCCTCGGCGTCAATGGTGGTTCGAAGGAGCAGACATTCAGCTTTTCAGAACCATACGGATCCTGGTTCGCCCGCTGGGACATCTATAAGTCCATCGGCAGTCCCGCCATCAAGACAGACGAAGACCTTCTGAATGTCATGAAACAGATGCAGGAAAAATACCCTACTACACCCGACGGCAAGAAAACATACGGACTGTCCGGATTCTTCGCGGAGACCAACCAGTTCGGAACCTGGTTCCCCGAATGTAATGTCGATGCTTCCATGGGATGGATGTGGGTCAACAGCGGCCCCATGTTCTTCAACAACAACAAGGAAAATTACGTCACACCCATCTATGGTGACAACTCCCCCTGGCTGAGGTCTTTGAAGCTGTACAACAAGGCCAACCAGATGGGGCTCCTGGACCCTGAAAGCCTGACCATGAAACTGACGCAATACACAGACAAGTGCACAGCCGGCAGAATCCTGGTCTCTCAGGTAACCTGGGCCGGAGCCGGATCGTTCAATACGAATATGAACAATGAAGGAAAGACGGACATCGGATACGCGCCTATCAACTATCCGTACAATCTCGGCCAGAGCATCCCCAACCTTGCGTATGCTTATTATCCGGGTGGTTGGCAAGCTTACTGGATCACTACCAATTGCAAGACACCCGAAAGAGTCATCCAGCTCTTCAATTATACCTTCTCCGATGAAGGCATGACTCTTCTCTACAACGGGATTGAAGGAACAGACTGGGATACTGTGGACGGTGTGAAAACACGCAAAGAAGAAGTTACCAAAAATTTCCAGACAGATCCTGACTACAGGTTGAAATCCGGCATCGGTCTCTACAGTAATCTGGCTGCCTTCACCGGTGACACGAAACTCACCGACGGTCAAGTGGCAGACCTCGGAGCCAGCCTGGATATCGTCAAGAAAAACCTGACTCCCTTCCAGCAAACTTTCATCAAAGACATGGGCATCTCTTTTCCCGCAGAACCTTGGCTAAAGGACGTGAAGACAACCGATGCAACTTATTACAACTACATCAGCATCGGTGATAATGCAGAACTGGTCGAAATTCAAACCAAGGTGAACAATTACATGGATGTGCAGACACCACAAATGGTTGCGTGCAAGACAGATGCGGAATTTGACCAGAAGTGGGCGAAATTCAAGGAAGGCATGAACGCCATCGGATACGAGAAATTGTACGAAGCAAGCAAAGCCGCCCTGGACAAGGCAAGAGCCGTTTATACGCCTGAAAGCGGGTTTGTCGAAAACTAAAAACACGATGGCTTAGTCAACAAATTTTAAGGCAGGCTGCGTGAG
>JAIFNI010000128.1 GCA_020047785.1 Clostridia bacterium | reverse complement strand
GATGGATTCTCATGCAATCATGAAAAAAATCAAAGACAACACAGAAGTATACTAACTTGATTCTAGTACACAAAGTTGTCAAGACAAGTTTTTCACGATAACAGGCCTTAACCTCTGATAAACCGCGCCGCATGGAAAAAAGCCCGGAATCCGCTATTTAAGCGTGTTCCGGGCTTTTCGTCTGGAGCCCTTAATCGGAATCGGACCGATGACCTCATCCTTACCATGGATGCGCTCTACCGACTGAGCTATAAGGGCCTGCTGCCAACCTTGCCGCAAGGAGGACAATGGAGCGGGTGATGGGAATCGAACCCACGCGGTCAGCTTGGGAAGCTGAAGTTCTGCCATTGAACTACACCCGCGCACACATAAGCATTGCGGCGAAATTCATTGTAGCATAGCCCCCGATGGTTGTCCACCCTATTTTCAAAAAACCTGAAACGCAATGGCGTATGGCAAGACCGTTACAGGATCTTTCCTGATTCACTTTCCGGATTCACGGAAAGAGCGGGGTCCGATTTTTGTTCCTTTTCCTGCAGCCTTGATGCGGATGCAAGCTGGTCTGCTGACGTAGAATCGTCCGCCCGCATCTTTGCCATCCATATGTCCTGTCTGACAAGACGCTCGTGCATGCTAAAGAGAACCAGCATCATTTCAAAGAGGATTCGGACGAAGATAAGCAGCAAGGCAGTTCCCACAAGACCGCCGATCAGATTCACAGAAACCATCGTGATGATGCCGGAAAGAAGAAGGAAGATGCTGATGGAGAGGTACAGGATACGGCCAAGAAGAGGCCAGAACATCACGTCGAAACGAAGGATGCCTCTCAATCCTTCCTTCCAGTCGATCAAGGCCGGGGAATGCCGGGCCACCACAAAAAAATAAATCCAGACACCGGCGATCAAGGAAATCAGGATAAGAACCGGCAGCAAACCATGAAAGGTATCCGTCATTTTTTTCAAGGCACCGAAAACACCAATTGATGCGGCTTGTTCCATTCGCTTTCCTCCCGGTATCGAAGTGCCGTCAGTATATCAAACCACAGGTTTCATGGCAAACCGGAATGATGGACCGGACCAACCGCAGCATTCCTGAGGAAGACACCTGCAACGAACGCGATGTCATCGATTTCCAGGAAAGCTCCGTGCTGCGCCATCAGGATCTGAGCTTCAATTCAGGTGCTGTGCATATGCTTCCTTCAACAACCCTATCAGTCCCTCCAGCTCTTCCGACAGTGCCTTGGCAAGCACAAAGTCCGCATTTTTCAACGCCAGTTCCACCTTTGCCTCCAAGGCTTTTTTCTTTTGTTCAATCTCCAGATAGTCCTTGTCATAATGATTGGCATAAATCATCTTTCTGAATTTCCGGATGCTCATTTTGCGAATCGCCTTGTCTTCGATAAGCAATACATAGTCCATACAGTTGGCAATCGCATAGAAATCATGCGATATCATGAGAATCGCACCTTTGTAATTCTGGATTGCCTTTTCGAGTGCAATCTGAGAATAGGCGTCCAGATGACTCGTCGGTTCATCCAGAAGCAGCAGGCCCGCTCTGCCCGCTGAAATTTTTGCCAACTGGAGCATGTTTTTTTCACCACCGGACAGGGATGAAATTTTCTGTTCAAGAATTTCACCCTCAAAGCCATATTTCGCGGCATAGTCAATGATATCCTGACTCGTTTTGAAGCCTGCATCGAAGAATTCCTGTTGGATCGTATTCGACTCATCCAGCATTTCACCTTGAAGCTGGGACAGATAGGCGACCTGCATGCCGTCCTTCAAGCTGATGGCCTCATGATTGTTTCTGAATATATCCCGCATCAGGGTCGTTTTCCCGGCACCATTCGAGCCGATGATGGCAACTTTTTCCGTTGATTTTATCTCGAATGACACATTTTCGAACAGTGTGACATCGAAAGCCGCGCTGTAATCGCGGACAGACAGCGCGATGGCCTCCCCGTCCGTTCCATCCGTCTTCAAGTGAATCTCAGGTTGTCTGAGATTCACAAAAGGTGCCTTGATTCTGCGCGCCAGCAGTCTGTCCTGCACTTTCACCCTGGCATTGAGTGTTCTCCCCGCAGACTCTTCGTTGGTGAACGTGGCGATTTTTCTGAATTTTTCAATCAGAATTTCATTGCGCTCGATTTCCACATTATCTGCGAAATTCAGTTCCTGCATTTCAATTTTCGACTGAAGCAAAGAGAATGTGTAGTCGATGTACTTTCCGTCGAACTCCTGGAGTTCCATGTTTTCAAGATGCAGGATCTTGTTGAAGCAGTGATTCAGCAGATACCGGTTGTGCGTGATGACAAGCAGGGCACCTTTGTGCGCGTTCATCAGATTCTTCAACGCATGCAGGTTGTCAAAGTCCAGAAAGGCATCCGGTTCGTCCATGATGAGCAAATCGGGCCGGCACAGCATTTCCTTCATCACTTGAATGAGCTTGAATTCCCCGCCGCTCAGTGAAGAAACCAGTTGTTCCTTCTGTTTCAGCAAATTTGCCAGATTCAGTTTCCTGTTGATCCGGCTCTCGAAATCTTCTCCGCCGATGGCATCGAATGCATCCATGGCAAGCTGATATTTCTCCAGCAAGGCATCCAGTTCAGAAGACTTTTCCATTTCCGTGCAGATGGAGGATATCTCCTGCTGCAGGCGGAAGAAAGACTCGCCGACATACTCGAATACAGTTCTGTCCTGCATCTTGTCAAACTGGGAAAACTGACTGACATAGCCGATTTTCACCTGGGCATCCCTATCCATTTCCCCATCGAACATGTGTCGTTCGGGGTCCATCAGAATGTTCAAAAGTGTGCTTTTCCCGCTGCCGCTGGTTCCGATGAAAGCGCAATGCTGACCGTCTTCGAGTGTAAATGAGATCTTGTTGTATAATTCCTTCTGAGGAAAGGAGAAGGACAGATTATTCACCTTGATCATGGAATTCCCTTTCTGATTCATGAAAAAAGAGCCTATGAAATAAGCTCCCCGACAGATCCGTTTCAAACACGCTTACGCAATCGATTCCCATATAATCATCCACTGCCTGTTCTCTGGCAAATCATATCATTTTTCATGACTTTTTTCAATTGCTTCCACGAACAAGCGCCCCACGCAGAAAGAAAGGAAGGAAGGAAGAGAGGATTACCCGCTCAGGCAATCCTCTCTCCTTGCATGCATCAGACGGTTATTCCTTCGGCAAGTCATCCTGCTGCTTGACCGTTGCTTCAGGGGCATGATGAATGGTTTTCCCGTTTTCCGCTTTTGACTTCACCCGTTTTTCCCGTCTGCGATTTCTTGTTCGCAGGATCTGAACGAGCAGAAGTACGACAAGACCAAGTATTATCAATGTGAACATATTCATGACCAGCCAGACCATGAAATCCTGCAGGCCTTCCACAAAGCCGGTCCAGGCAGTTTCAAACGCCTGCGTGATCCGCTCTCCCAACGTCTTCGGAACCGGCTTTATATCGGATTCCTTGACAACTTCCGATATCTGCAGGGTAATCCGGCTGTATTCCAGCATGCGGTCAAAATTCTTCAAAGAGTTTTCCAGACTTTCAATCTGATAGCGCAAATCGGAGAGCCGTTGTTCCAGCACGACAATCTCATCCAACTTCTCCGCCTTCATGATCAATTCGAGAATGCGTGTTTCCTGTACCTTCAGATTGCGTGCGCGTGTTTCCGAATCGGTGTACTGGTCCGTGATATCTGTGCCGTTTGTATTCTGCTGAACGATGGTTCCAAGTTTCGACAGACCGAACATTGCCTCATCGAACTTCGCCGAAGGGACTCGGACCGTGATGGACGCATTGCGCAAGGCGCTGTAGTTGTACCGACCGCCCTGCATCGTCTGTGATTCCACAAATCCACCCAAGCTGGTCATCATGGCATACAAGCTGTTGATTGTCTTTTCATATTCGACGGTCTCAAGGGTGGCACTGCCGTCGCGGATGATTTTGCGTCCAAGCGTGTCCGGCGCCGACGGCGGCTGACTGATTGCTCCTGCATCGGTTCCGTAGTCCCCGCCCGACGACTTGTTTTCCGAGGCTGTGACGCCGAGACCATCCGCATACCCGTCGGGTGCCGGTTCCAAGGCAGCCTGGCCTGCCTCTGATGACATTTCGTAGCTGGAGTCCCTCATCGCCGCAGGAGACGCGGAACCGCAGCCGGACAGACTCGCCAGCATTGTCAGAACCAGCAGGATGACAACAACCCTTTTGTTTTTTCCCTGATTGTTTCTCTCTCTGAATGCCATCGTATTTCCCCCTTTATCCATCTGATGATCGTTCACAGGTTTGCAGACCAAGCTGCCGGAAAGTCTTCACCAGACACGCACACGGTTCTGCCATGCAGCCATGCAATACTTGCTACTTACCCATTTGACGCAAACCATGCGCATCTGGTTCATTTTTACAAACAAGCAGGAAGGACAATCCATGAAAAAAAGCCGTCCCTCCTCGGGACGGCCCAGCCTGATAACTCGCACCCCGGTCATACACCGGCTCGCACCGCATCTTGACCGCCTCGCACCGGCTCTTGACGGCTTTATACCGGCTGTATGATGGCGGGAACAAAACCGTGATTGTACACATCCTCGAATTCGGGTCCTTCCAGACGTTCCTTTTCCAGAAGCGCCTTGGCGATATCATGCAGTTTTGACATGTTGTCATTGATAATCTGCTTGACCCGTTCATAACTGGTGTCGATGATTTTCTTGACCTCGGCGTCGATCTTGGAGGAAACATCTTCGCTGTAAGCGTGCATGTGTCCATAACTCTTGCCGAGGAAAATTTCATCGTCATCGTCACTGAAAAACAGATTTCCCAGCTCCTCGCTCATGCCGTACTTGGTGATCATGCTGCGTGCGATGCTGTTGGCTTGTTTCAAGTCTCCATATGCCCCTGTGCTGATGTCCCCGAGGACGAGTTCTTCCGCCGCGCGTCCGCCCAACGCAACCACGATTCCCTCAAGCAAGTGTGACTTCGTCTGATAGGAAATGTCCTCATCCGGTTTGTGAACGGTATATCCTCCAGCTTTGCCGGAGGGGATGATGGAAACCCGGTCCACCTTGTCCGTCGTGGAGGCAACACGGATGGCAAGTGCATGACCGGCTTCATGGTAAGCGGTGAGCTTCTTCTCCGCCTCATTCATCACACGGCTTTTTTTCTCGGGACCCACCATGACTTTGAATGTGGCTTCCTTGATTTCTTCCATCGAGATGGACTTTTTGTTTCCGCGGGCAGCAAGGAGGGCAGACTCGTTCAACAGATTTTCAAGATCCGCTCCCGTGAAATACGGGGTGATCTTGGCAATTTCCTTCAAATCCACATCCAGGTTGAAAGGCTTGCCCTTCGCATGGACCCTGAGAATGGCTTCACGGCCCTTCACATCCGGATATCCGACGGTGACGCGGCGATCGAAACGACCGGGACGCATCAGTGCCGGATCCAGAATGTCGGGCCGGTTGGTAGCCGCGAGGATGATGACGCCTTCGTTCACGCCGAACCCATCCATTTCAACGAGCAGCTGATTGAGCGTCTGCTCGCGTTCATCGTGTCCACCGCCCATGCCGGCGCCGCGATGACGACCGACCGCGTCGATTTCATCGATGAAGATGATGGCCGGCGCATTTTTCTTGGCTTGTTCAAACAGATCACGGACACGCGATGCGCCAACACCTACGAACATTTCCACAAAATCGGAACCGGAGATGGAGAAGAACGGGACACCGGCTTCCCCTGCAACCGCCTTCCCGAGCAAAGTTTTGCCGGTACCGGGAGGTCCGACGAGAAGCACGCCTTTGGGGATGCGCGCCCCGAGCTCCACGAATTTGCGGGGATCCTTCAGGAAGTCGACGATTTCCTTCAGTTCCTCTTTTTCTTCTTCCGCACCAGCCACATCATCAAAGCGGACCTTCATCTTGCCGTCTTCATTGGCGATGCGCGCGCGGCTCTTGCCGAACGACATCACCTTGTTGCCGCCACCCTGTGACTGCTGCATGAAAAACACCCAGATGAAAATGAACACGCCGACCATGACGAGCAGGGATACGATTTCAAGCCAGAACCAGCCGGGTATGCCGGATTCCTTTTCGACATCGTAGTTGCTGATGAGACCTTTGTCCGCCGCGGCTATCAAATCCTGAAAGAAGACCTCGGGAGAAAGAATCCGCACCTTGTAGCGGTAGTCCTTCTCGTACGGACCTTTGCTTTCAGCCAGCACCACATCCGCATCCGTGGCCCGGATATATACGTTTTTGACATTCTTCTCCTGAAGCTGTGTCCGAAAATCGGAATACTTCATATCGGAAGAAGTGCCGAAATTGTTGAACATGGTCAACGCCAGCATCATCAGCACAAAGATGATGATATAGAAACTGAGACCCTTCACACCTTTCAATTGAAAAAACCTCCCGCAATCCGCTCTTCCATCCAAACATTCTTTCAGGTAATCCAGCGGCTGATGCCTTGTTGCTTCGATCGTAGCACACAAGGTCAGACAAAGTCAATCGTCGCAAACAATGCATACATCCGGCAGATTCCTGTATTTTTCGGCATAGTCAAGTCCATATCCGACCACAAAAGCATCCGGAATGACAATCCCTTCGTAATCCGGCATCATCACCACTTTCCTGCGACTCGGCTTGTCCAGGATGGTGCATACCTTGACGGACGCGCATCCCTTTGCGCCAAACAGCTCCTTCAGATAATTGAGCGTGAGCCCGGTATCGACAAGATCCTCCACAAGCAGGACATGCTTGCCGGTGATGTCATAGTCGATATCTTTCAATATGCGGACCACACCGGATGAAACGGTCGCATTGCCGTAACTGGAACAGGATATGAAATCCAGATTCACGTCAATGGTCAGTTCCCGGGCCAAATCCGCCAGAAACATGAACCCTCCCTTGAGGACGCCCACCAGAAGAAGCTCCATACCCGAATAGTCTTCGGAGATGCGTGCAGCCAGTTCTTTCGTCTTGGCCTTCAGTTCGTCCCGACTGATCATCACCTTCAAAGTACCCACATCCGCCTCCGTCTGTCTGACGCACCCATGCCGTCAGCGATTATTTTCCGGTATCCATGTCAGTTCATACAATTCGTTCTCCAGGCCAGATGCACACAATTCGCCTGCCGTCCGATAACCCAGTACCCAAAGAATTCGGTTTCCATCCGCAAGGAGAGGAATCCCGACACGTTGTGGAGAAGGTATTTTTCGATCGACGAACCATTCCTTCAGGGTTCTCTCCCCAGGTGAGTTCCAGGGGCGGAACGCATCGCCGCTCCGTCGGTTTCTTAGGTAAATACCCGCACTGACCCTGCTTGAATCAATCAGCTGGCTGTTACCGCCCTCTTTGCCCCGCAGAGAGGGTCCATACTTCCAAAGCGCCTGTTCGAGCGTAACGGCTTCAATCGAAAGGATTCCTTCCGCCTCCGGCACCTGGTTCAGGACAATCCCATCCGGATGAACCGGCCATTTCACCGCCGTCTGCCAGAGGACCACCGGCCGGGGAGATTTCTCAGACTGCAGCGTGCACCATTCCCCGTCCAGAATCGCTTCCATTTTACCCGGCAGGGACAATCGGCTCCCGAATCGTCCGGTTCGGCAAAGACCCAGCAATGCATCCGCGTGAACATACTCCAGGTTGCACCGTTGACCGGTCGCCTGTTCCCAGGCAAGAAACAGGACCCGTCGGGCAAGCACGTCGGGCAGGGATGAAAGGGCTTCATGCAGAAAGCGGGAACCCTTCCGGACATGAGCCGTCTCCTCTTCGGAAGGCCATCGGCCTTCTTCTGACTGGTCCTGCGGATCCGTACCTTGGTGCACGCCACAGGGATTGATACCCTGCAGTTCGACCGAGTCGGCCGCCTTTCCGGCAAGTTCGGACATGAACGCCTGTTCCTGCTGCTGGATGGCTGCGAAACGTATCAGCGGACCTGTCGGGTCCTGCCCAAGCCCCTCGCGCAGCAATGGAATGAACCGATGCCGCAAGGCGTTTCTGCGGTAAGTCTCATCTTTATTCGTATCATCCTCCCGCCAAATCCATCCGTTTTCTTTCAGACAATCGCGGAGTTCACTGGCGGATATGGATAGAAAAGGACGAAAAAGACCGTTTCTCAAGGACCTCATTCCGCAGAGTCCTTCCGTGGCAGCACCGCGAAGCAGATTCAGAAGAACCGTTTCAGCCTGGTCATCCCGATGATGGGCCAGTGCCACGGCGTCCGCGCCCAGGCGCACCGCCGAAGCATGGAGCGCTTCATGACGCAGCCGTCTGGCAGCATCCTCCAGAGAAAGCCCGGCTTGAGCAACCAAGGCCGGTGCATTCACACGGATTTCCAGAAAAGCAACGCCGAGGCTGACGCAGAGGGCTTCTACAAACGAGGCATCCTCATCGGCCTCCTGGCCCCGGATGCCGTGGTTCACATGGACAGCGGTCAAGGTGAATCCCAGCACCCGGGAGACGGACACCATCAGATGAAGCAGGCAGACGGAATCAGCTCCACCGGATATCCCTGCAGCGAAGCAGCGGGGGCCGTCTGGCCAATTCGTCAGGACCTGTTCCGTCAAATGGCGGGTCAGTCTGCGGGTCATGTTCATATCCTGCCTCTTGGGGCCGTCCGGCCGTTCGTGCTGACGGACGAACCTCCATCAGGCACGGGACAAGCATTGTCACGGCTCATCAGACTCATTGCGTGAACTCGAGATTCCCGAATTTCGTGTATTGCGGGATCCAAGCCAGTTCCACCATGCCGGTGGAACCATTGCGGTGTTTCGCCAGGATGATTTCGACCACGTTCCTTTTCTCCGTATCCTCGTGATAGTAGTCATCCCGATACAGGAACATGACAATATCCGCATCCTGCTCGATGGCGCCCGATTCACGCAAATCCGAAAGGATGGGCCGGTGGTCCGTACGGGTTTCGGGCGCGCGTGACAGCTGCGAAAGCGCGATGACCGGCACTTGCAGTTCCTTCGCCATGATTTTCAGGGCACGGGAAATCTCGGAGATCTCCTGCTGCCGGTTGTCCGTTTTTTTGCGGCCTTCCATCAGCTGAAGGTAATCGATGACGATGAGGCCGAGTCCCTTTTCCATTTTCAGCTTCCGGCACTTCGACATCATTTCCATGGAATTCGCGCTGGCGTTGTCGTCCAGGTAGATGGGCGCCTTCGAGAGCGGGCCAAGCGCATGGGCGATTTTTGTCCAATCATCCTCCATCAGCTTGCCGGTACGCATCTTCTCCAGATCCACCATGGCTTCCAGGGATAGAATGCGACTGACCAGCTGGCTGCGGGACATTTCCAGACTGAACACCGCTACGGGAACCTTGGAAAGAGCCGCGTTCACAACCACATTCAGCATGAATGACGTCTTGCCCATGGCGGGACGCGCGGCGATGAGTATGAGATCCGATCGCTGGAACCCGGCAGTTTTTCGGTCCAGATCCCGGAACCCGCTCGGGATGCCTGTTAGGTCGCTCTTGTTCCGATATAGCTCCTCCAGCTGTGTGAAAGTCTGGTCCAGCACACTGCTGATGGGCTCAAGTCCGGATCGGTTGATGCCCTGAGAAATGTCGAAAATGGATTTTTCAGCCAGCTGAAGCACTTCATCACCTTCAAGACCTCCGGAAAGGCTCATTTCGGCAATTTCACCGGAGATGGAGACCAGCTGGCGAAGGAGCGCCTTGTCCTCGATGATGGATGTGTAGTGCTTGATGTTGGCCGTGGTGGGCACGGAGGTGGCAAGATTGGCCAGATATTCGACCTCTCCGATTTTCTCCAGAACGCCGCGTCGTGACAGGATTTCCGCCACGGTGACCACGTCAACGGGCAAACTGTCCTCATACAATTCCATGATGGCATCGAAGATGGCGCGATGTTTCTCCAGGTAAAAGGCTTCCGGCTTCAACCGTCCGCTGACCTCGGACAATGCGTTTCGATCGATCAGCAAAGCCCCGAGTACGGATTGTTCCGCCTCGAGGTTGTGAGGTGGCCTTCGTTCCTGTTGGCCGGTTTCCATGGATTTCCTCCGCCTCCAAGCAGGGAACGCGGCAGCCGGGATGACAAACCGATTGTTGAACTTATGTCGCCCGTTGATTTTTCTGCCGGTTTCCAGGCTGTTCACACTCAGTGATGTTCGTTTTCCACCTTCACCTTGAGTTTTGCCATGACACCGGTATACAGCCTGAGTTCAACTTCCGTTTCCCCGAGTGTCTTGATGGCGTCCGGCATGTTGAACTTCTTTTTGTCTATTTCATGCTTGAACTGCTTCTGCAGAGCTTCCGAAACGTCTTTGCTGGTGATGGAGCCGAATAGCTTGCCGTTTTCACCAGCCTTCGACTTCATCACAACCGTGAGTCCGGAAATGACACCAGCCAGTTTTTTGGCATCTTCCAGCTCGTGATCCTTGCGGTATTTTTCAACCTGAATCTTTGTCTTCGCCTCATTCAAGGCGGCCGGCGACGCTTCGATGGCCAAGCCGCGGGGAATCAGGAAATTCCTTGCATATCCGTCATTCACTTCGACGATGGCATTCGCCTTGCCGAGGTTCTTGTCGTCCTTCTTCAAAATGACCTTCATGGCGAAACCTCCCATATGGTAAGACAGCCTATAGATTCGCATCTATAGGCTGTCCGTTCATCCACTGAACCAACGGAACGGGATGTAGGCATTTTCGTTGCATGGTTTCCACCGGAGCGAATCAGTCGGTGGTGTAAGGCAACAGGGCGATGGAACGCGCGCGCTTGATGGCGACGGTCATTTCACGCTGGTGCTTCGCACAATTGCCGGAGATGCGGCGTGGAAGAATCTTGCCCTTTTCAGACAGGAACTTGCGCAGCTTCATCAGATCCTTGTAATCTATGGATTCGACCTTGTCGGCGCAAAATGCGCAGACCTTGCGGCGGGAACGCCTCATGCGTCCGCCCGGTCCACCCTGGCGTGAACCACGGTCTCCACGGTCTCCACGTTCGCCACGGTCTCCGCGATCATTGGAACGCGGGCCACGGTTGCTTCTCATTTCAGACATGTTTGGAATGCCTCCTTCCAAAGCCATTTACAAAAGACACACAATTGATTGTTTTCCGCGATGGCCATCGTGGGCCTGGTCCTGTTCTGACAGGACTCTAATCGGGTACAGCCCAACTAATATACCATAGCCCCCCGGGACTGTCAATGCGGGATTGACACGTGAAAGCCGTACGCCCTAAGGTCTTGGAAAGAAATAACCTGCTCGATGAATTTCAGAAAACAATGGTCAGACCTGCCATTCTTTTCTGAAAAGGAGCTGGTAATTTCTTTCCGGCGACTAAGGTTCCGGGTTCTTTTCGGTCGGGACGACAGGAAGGGTTTCCTCTTCTCCCGGACCGTATGTTTCCGTCCCGTCTGAAAGCCCGTCATTCCTTTCGACAGTCAGCGGCTTTTCCCGCACGGCACCTGCCGCTGTCCGGTAATACCTGAGCACAAGCGCGTCCAGTTTCCGACTTTCCTCCAGAACCTGGCTGCCGGAAGCCCCCTGTTCCCGCAACGCATCATAGAGCCGGTTCCGTTGAGCCCGCAAGTTCGCATTTCCATGCATGTCAACACCCCCTTCGGCCCAATCCCCGTCACCACCTCTTCATTCCTTGATATTGTTCGTGATGACTCCCTTTTCATAGGTTATATCGGTTGTAATTGTAAAATCCTTCGAAAGATCCTTGATGTCAGCATTTTTCTTGTTGAACACGCTGACATAATCAAAATCCGGCTTGCCATCCGCTTTTTCACCAACCTGCATCCAGATGTCCTCGTCTTCAAAACTGATGAAATATCCTTCGATCTTCCCTGTTCCGTCTTCATCAGCACGGAAGGAAACGGTTTCCGAGGTATAGGAACCATCCTTGTTCTTGGTTATCTCAATTATGGAGCGCTCGATCTGCTTGCCGTTCCGCTCCGTATAATAGGAACAGCTGAGGGACTGATCCTTCACATCCAGTTTTCCATCCCAGAATACCCGGTCGTCCTTCTGGTTGTTTCCGCTGTCCTCATCCTGCTTGAAGTCGCAGCCGAATGTGACCATGTCACCTTTTGTCTTCTTGTATGCGTTCTTCAGATTGAGCATCGGAACCATGCCTGTTTCGTCGACCACATCAAACATGGGGACGAAAGCGATGCTGAGGTCCATGAAGGCAAAACCGAGCAGTCCCATGGTGAGAGTGAAGTCGTCGGTAGACTCGATTTTCGCGGTCAATTTATCCATGCAAGCCGATTTGGCCTTTGTATAGGCATCCACAAAGGCTGTCAGTTCCTGCCCCTCCCCGAACTCGGACGAATCGGAGGAGGAAGTGTCAGACCCGGCAGGTTCTTCTGAAGCATCCTCCGGTTCTTCACTGCTTTCCGGATTGCCTTCGTCGGAGGTATCCGAGTCGGACTCTTCTCCGCTCCCGCGTCCTCCCCCATCAGACTCGGATGAATCGCCGCTGATTGCAGAACGCCCGCCGCACGCGGAAAATTGAGTGAAAACCAGCATCATGACAAGAATCAATGCAAGAATGCGTCGTGTTTTCATAGTTTCCTCCTGTTTGAAGCCATCCTGAATAAAGCCATTCCGCACCTGACCATTTTATTCATACCAATCTTCAAAGTCAACGAACCGACAATTGTTCCTCTGTGATTTTTCATTTCTTTCAGCGGCCATGCGTGCTTTTCCAGTGCCGGCCCGATATAATTGCAGGGACACGATGTCACCGAGCAGGAGGTTTCCATGCCGCTTTCAGCATTTCTGAGCCTTGTCGAGATCAGAACAAAGGCCGCGAGTGTCCTCCCGTTCCTGATTGGAACCCTGTACGCCCTGTACCGGTTTCGCACAGTGAGATTTCTTCCTCTTCTTCTCTTCTTTGTTTCCATGCTGGCTTTCGACATGTTTACAACCGGGTTGAACAATCGTCAGGACCACAGGCGTGCCAGGAAGCGGGAAGGTTTCAATTTCGAAAAGCACAACGCCATCACGCATTTCAATCTGAATGCCCGTACGGTGGATGCGACCCTGGCCATTCTTTTCATTCTCGCCGCCGCAACCGGAATCGGCCTGGTCTTCTCAACCGATTGGTTCGTGCTCCTGTTCGGTGCAGCCGCATTCGCAGCAGGACTCGCCTATTCCAGCGGACCGCTGCCCTTATCCCGCACACCGCTCGGCGAGGCTGCTTCCGGCATCGCCATGGGTTTCGGCATCCCGTTCCTTTCCTGCTACATTCATACTTCTCCCGGAACACTTTTCACCCTTGAAATGAATGAATATGCCCTGAAGCTGGCGCTGCCATTTCATCCACTTCTCGGTCTTCTGCTGATATCGGCGCCCTGCGCCTGCTGCATTGCAAATATCATGCTGGCGAACAACCTCTGCGACATGGAAGATGACTTGGAAAACAAACGCTACACCCTGCCTGTCGTTGCCGGAAAATCCCGGGGCCTGCTGCTTTTTCATCTGCTGTATGTCGGCGCGTTCGCCTGTCTGCCGGCTGCCGTTTTTTTCGGCACGGCCCCATGGCCCGCACTGCTGGTGCTGGTCGCCATCCCGAAGGTTGCGTCAAACGTGTCCATTTTCGACAAAACACAGACAAAAAAAGACACATTCGGCCTTTCCGTGCAAAATTTCCTGATTATCAGTACCCTGACTGCAGTTTCCCTTGGCATTGGCGTTCTGCTTTCATAAGGCGCCGGAATAAAAATCACCTGCTTTTTTCCCGAAATAATGGCAGGTTTTACCATTCTTTTCGGGAATTCATGGAAGATGCTTTTACCCAAGCCCCAACCGCCCTCGCAAGCTGGTTCTTCAACCCAGCCACTTGTTGAGCATTTCCTGCAGAACCGTCGGTTGCACCGGTTTGGAAAGGTAATCATCCATGCCCGCCGAAAGAAACTTCTCCCGATCACCCATCAGCGCATACGCAGTGAGGGCGATGATAGGGGTCCGGCTTCCGCTCTCGTCAACCCCCATCGTGTTCCGCTCCATCTCGCGTATTGCCTTCGTTGCCCTGACCCCGTCCATGACAGGCATCTGAACATCCATCAGGATCAGGTCGAACGTCTGCCTGCCGAATTCTTCCACGGCAACCGCGCCATTTTCCGCATAAGAGAGAACGAATCCGCTTCTGGTGAGAAACGTTTTCATATAAAGTCTGCTCGCATCGTCATCTTCCACCAGAAGAATCCGCCTCCCCTTCAGACCCGAATCCATTTCGTGGATTCCTTCCGGCAGCGTGCTGCTATCCCGACGATACCGCTTGTCCAGGCCGAAGGTCAGCGCGAAATGAAATGTGCTTCCGGCACCCGCCTCACTCTCCAGCCAGATACGGCCTCCCATCAATTCGCACAGTTTCCTGCATATGGCCAGCCCGAGGCCGGTCCCCTGGTAATCCTTCGAATAGGATGCATCCAGCTGGGTGAACCGTTCGAAGAGCAAGTGCTGCTTTTCCTTCGGGATGCCGATGCCCGTATCACGAACCGAGAACTGGATTTCTATTGCATCCGGTTTGCCGACCGTCTGCAGCACGGACAGGGAGACACCGCCCACATGTGTGAACTTGATGGCATTTCCAAGCAGATTCGACAAAAGCTGTCTCACACGCAGCACGTCGCCCAGAACAATTTCCGGCAATTCCGCATCGAGAAACAAATCCAGCTGAAGATTCCTGGCAGAGGCATCGGGATGGAACATCCGTATGGTTTCCTGCAAGACATTCTTCAGATTGATGGGCTTCCGTTCTATGCCGATGTGATCGGAATCAAGGTGCGAAATGTCAAGAACATCATTGATCAGACGCAACAGCGTATTGGCGGATTGACGGACCAGCTGCAGGTTGCGCCGCTGTTCTTCATCCAGATCGCTCATCAGGGTCAGATCGGTCATTCCAAGGATCCCATTCATCGGGGTTCTGATTTCATGGCTCATGTTCGCGAGAAACTGGCTTTTTGCATCATTCGCCCGTTCCGCTTCCACTTTCGCCTTCAAAAGGTCCGTTTCAGCCTGAACACGTTCTGATATTTCCTCTTCCAGCAAGCGGTTCAATTCCCGAAGCTGGGAGGTTCTCGTCTGTACCGTCCGTTCCAGATTCTGGTTGAGCAGATTGACCTGTTCCTCGGATGCCCGCCGTGCGGAAATTTCTCCGGCCAACTGCAGATTCGCCTCATTCAATTCCCTTGTGCGGATTCCGACCTGACGTTCCAGTTCGCGCTCCATTTCCCCATGACGAACTTCCTCATCCTTGCGGATCGTGACATCGGTGAAAATCATGGCCACATTGCCCTTGACAGGTGCGTAGGAAAGAATCTGAAACCATCGCCCGTCCGACATGCGCACGGTGCAGTCTCCCGGCACGCCTTCCGCCAAAGCGGCCGCAAGCAGTTCACGCCAGTCTGCTGCGGGATCGGCATTTTCCTTATTCCAGACGGTCAGCGGAAAGCTGCCGTCCTGATGTCCAAAAATTCTTTCGAAGGCGCCATTTGTCTCGATGAGCGTTGCCGATGCCGGCATGTCCTTGCCGTGCTGGTCCAGACGCAGCACGAGAAATGCATTGCCCATGTTCCCAAAAAGTTTGCGATAATGTCCGTTTGCTGTCATCACCTCGCGCCTGCTCTCGGCCAAAGCGTCGCATTCCGACAGCAGTTCATCGTTCAATCTGCGCAAACGCCTGATCGCCGCCTGGATGACCGCATAGAGCAGAAAGGCGGAAAGTATGACATACATCCATCCTTTTACCAGATTGATGCGAACCTGCATCTCGGGATCCGAGAAGAACAGATGCACGAGTGAATCGGAAAACAGGATCCACAAGGCGCCGATGACCAAATAGATGCCGGCGATCGCAAAAGCATTCCACGTCGGACTTGACGCAAGACCCGCCTGTTGAAAGAAGCGGTTCCACGATCTTTTCCCATCCGTATGTTCAAGAAAATTTTCTTCTGACGGCCGTACACGGCCATCCGGCTTAGTTTCCATCGTATGCTCCGCTTCTGTACCCGAAGGGTGAACCAGATGCTCCCAAATACCTTCATAGCACGACAAGCAACCGCGACATGCCGCATCTGGAAATCTGTGGATTATTTACCCAGACACAGCGGCATGCAAACAGGACATCCGTGATTCCGGAATTGCATCAAAACTCGTCTTGACGCGTTCAAGCACGAGAATCGCTCCTCTGTGAATTATGATACGATGGAGTGGCATGAAACAACACGAAGGAGGATTCAAATGAAGTTCCTCATCTGGTTCAAACAGCTTTTCAACAGCCTTGCCGCCGGCATGCGGCGTTTCCCGGCCGCCATGCTCCTTTCCGTTGCCGCTGCCTTCATCCTGATCCGGATGAACCACCTGCCTTCAGGCACGCCGGGCACCATTCTGGATGATTGGCAGCGAGCCCTCCTCGTCTGCCTGATGGGCTTCCCCGCAACCCTGTCCCTGCATCTGTTTCTGGAACGGATGGCGCGTCCGCCGGTCTACAAGCCTGTTCCTTTCCTGATTGCCGCCGCCTCGTTTCTTCCGGTCGCCGCCGGTCTGTTCGCCTATGCCTGGTTCCTTCTGCCAGATTTTGAAATGGTTCCTTTGGTCCGCATGACCCTGCTGACCGGTGCCCTGGTCCTTCTGTTCGGCTGTGTTCCTTACTGGTGGAGGCGTGAAGGAATTGCGCTGCACGCAACCCGGCTTATCGTGAAGGTCCTTGTCACCATTCTTTACTCCGGCATACTCATGCTGTCCCTGTTCGCCATCCTGTTCACCCTGGACAAACTTCTGAATGTCCCGATGGATGACAAGAATTATGCGGACACCGCCATTCTTGTCTGGTCTCTTTTTGCCACCTTCCACTTCTTTGCCGGGCTGCCCGGTGTGCGTGAGGTCCCGAGGCAGGAAGATTCCCCCAGAACACTCCGTTTCCTGATGCATTGGATCCTCATTCCGCTTCTGTGGGTCTATACATCCATTCTCTATGCCTATTCCGCAAAAATACTCATCGAACGGGAATGGCCGCATGGCATCGTGTCGAGTCTCATCCTCGCATACACCTGCATCGGGCTGCTCGTCTGGTTCCTGTCCAGCCCCACGGTCGCAGACAGCAGATTGGCCCGATTCAATCATCGTTGGTTCGCCTGGTCCGCGCTCCCCCTCTTCTTCGTCCTTTTTTCAGCCATCGGCATCCGTGTCGGAGAATACGGACTGACAGAACCCCGCTGGTTTGTTCTGATCCTTGGCGCCTGGTGTGCTTTCGCCATTCTTTTCATCGCAATCCGCAGCCTGTTCCGGAAGCGTGACCCTGAATCGGCGGGCATGCGGCTCATCGTTCTTCCCATTTCCCTGG
>JAIFNI010000055.1 GCA_020047785.1 Clostridia bacterium | reverse complement strand
TCCTGCAATGCTTCCTCCGGGGTTTTCCCACGCTTGTAAACACGGTCCGTAACCATGGCGTCATAGCTGTCGCAAATGGCTATCAGCCGACCGTCTTCCGAGATTTCGTCGCCCGACAGTCCATATGGATACCCGCTGCCGTTCATTCGTTCGTGGTGCTGCACGATGATGCGGAAAATCTCCTCGTTGAAGTCATGCAGGATCATTTCTTTCCCCAGCAGGACATGCTCCTTCATCCGGCTGTATTCTTCCGTCGTCAGCTTGTCCGGTTTGTTGAGGAGCTCATCTTCGATGTGGATTTTACCGAGGTCATGATACCGTGTCGCGAAGGTCAGATTGAAAAGACGGTTACCGCTGAACCGCAAGCGGGCAGCCATCTTTGAAACCAAATCAAAGACACGGCCGCAATGCTCCCGCGTGTACGCGTCCTTGCTTTGAATCCGATCGAGGATCGCATTGACGCTGGACACGTTGCTGCTGGTTGGTGCGAAGACCTTCGTTCCAGCCGCATGGATCAGGATTTCCGTGTCTTCGAGCATCCGAACGTGCAGGAACTCATCCAGCTCTGAAATGATGAGGAGATCACCGGTATGAAGGATCGTATCCGTTCCGGACAGCTGACAGCATCCCGCGAGAATCAAATAGGACTCGAACGCTTTCCCGCTCTGGGTGCTTTCGATGAAAAATCCGGTTCCCTTGCTGTATTGCATCAGAACAATCTCGAGAGATTCCGAATCGAACTTCTGCACAATCCTGGTTTGATTGTAGGCGACATGGAAGGCATCTTCTTCATCGGTGCTGCGGATGTGAATATATTGCATGATGTCTCCTTCACCTTGTAAGCCAATCATGTTGGATACCATGCTGATTGCTGTTGCCATGATTCCGGCAGAAGCCGCGGATGCTCCTGTGGCAGTTGCCGATTCAGCCGAAATCGAATCGATAAAGGAACGCGGCGCACTGCTTTAAGTATAACTGAAATGCTATGGATTTGTTGGCATTGAGTTGGGTATGGGTGAAATCATATCTTCTGGGAAGTCTGCAATTCCATGCAGTTTATTTATCCGGCAGAGGAGCGAAGAGGAAAACATCCCTTTACTATAAAGAGGTACAGGACTTTCTTAAGACATACATTTATCGAAACTCGCAGGAATTCGACACAGAATTATTTTCCACACACAAAAACAACAGAATACATTATGAAAATTCAGGGGAAAGTTCATTCTCCATCCGATGTCCAAGTGATACGATAGAATGAGTATTAAAGCGGATTGGCATCTTGGTGGGGGTACTTATGAATCCGAATTGAACTTGCTCGTGAATGACTTGCACATTGCTTTTGAACAGGAAGTTCCCATCCACATGATCTGTGGTGTCTATCCGGGTATAATACTGCTGTCGGTCTTGAGAAGAATACAGTTCAGCAAAACATACTTCAAGAGTTGTTACCATAGATTGGCCAGAAGGTGGTTCGATCATGCAGATTCAAGTCGCTCGGAGCAACGTTATTGTCGGCTCTACATCAGGTAAGGTTCTGCGACGCAGGCTGAAGGCTGACGGGTATCCTGAATGACACCGTTGTATCCCCACGAGTTCGCGACCCGCCTATCCGGACTCTCCCTGTTCGACTATTCAGCACAAGTTATTCCAGATTCAAACCTTGACGATTTGGATCCCATAGAACGTTTTCGATTGCGCAATATCATTCAAGAATACCGTGGTGAGTCTGCCTTGCTGAGTTTACAGGATGATGAATTGGATCGGGCGTTGCAGTTTGTGCGACGTGATGGGGAACGAGACATTCCAACCGTAGCAGGACTTCTGACAATCGGTCGGGCGTCCAGCATCAAACGCCTTTTACCGTCGGCGGGCTTGTCTTTCCAGGTCTTGCATAACAGTGAAGTCCGGTTGAATGAAACGATGGACAAGTCGATTCTGGCAACTTTCGAGGTCGTACAAGACTACATGAAGGCATGGAATCCTGAACAGGAGATGATGACAGGCTTTTATCGGATGTCCATTCCCGAATTTGATCCTCGGGCTTTTCGGGAAGCCATCGTCAATGCGTTTTCACACCGTGACTATAGCATCCTGTCATAGCACGCGTGTTATTACCGATAACACGCGTGCTATCTGGTGTTAAGCATACAATGAACACTTCCATACACGACTGCGTCAGAAAGCATTACTCGGATTACGCATGAAACTGGGGAGACAAATGATGAACCCACACCTAATTTGATGATTGGGTTCGGATTTTTCATGGGTCCGGGAAAAGCCGGTCATGTCCGCTTGCAGATTTTCGAATTAAAAGAAGTCGGAAGGGGATGGGCTGAGCCATGATAACAAGACGGAATTCATCTCCAGTCAGATTACCACACTCTTCCAATTGGAGCGTTTATGCGATGTGGAAAGTGCGACTATCAGACAGGAGGTAATGCGTCTGAATCAAGAACTGGACACCGCATACGCCATTCAGAACGAACTCGCGTCCCTCTGTTCACAAATGGATGCTTTGGCATTGGAAAGAACGCACTTCGATTTATTTGCAATGGAGACAGAGCCGGAGGGTGGCGTGGTTCCTGAGGATAAGCGACTCCTGCGTTTATCTTCTGGAAAGGTGGCGGCGCTGCTTGTTCGCTTTCTGAGCGAAGAGCCACATATGGAAGGGCCCATAAGGGAGCAGATACGCGTATGGGAGCGAGTGCGGCTTGCATTTCGATTCGGACCTTCCGTGTTTCGGCTATACCGGTATACGCCCGAGAAGCGGATCACGCTACTGCAGCGGTTGTTCTACCGGCGCCGAACGCAGGAGCTGACGGCTCGGAAAGACGAAATGGAATCTGCACTGGCGGGTGTGCATTTCGATGAGAAGCTCGCGAGGCTGCAGTTTCTTTCCCTGCAGTTATTGAAGGATTTCCTTGGCGCTCGATACAATGGGAAACCGCGACATCTGTTTGCCCTCGAAGACCTGTGGAAAGACCCAAAGCGTTTTCTGGAGCAGTATCCGGTTGTGCTGAGTACCACCTTTTCCGTGCTCACCTCTGTCAAGAACGGCCATGTGTTCGATTATGTCATTGTTGATGAGGCGAGTCCGGTCGATCTGCTGAATGGCGTACTTGCACTCGGTTGTGCGAAGAAAATCGTGATTGTCGGGGATCGCATGCAGCTGCCCAATGTGGTGACCACGCAGATGTGAGATCTGGCAATACGTATTGCGAAGCAGTACGCATTGCCAGAACTCATGCGATTCGAGTCCCATACGCTTCTGCCTGTGGTGCAGGCTGCTTTCCCGGATGCTCCTCAGACCATGTTGCGAGAACATTGCCGGTGCCACCCGAAAATCATCCAGTTCTGCAACGGAAAATTCTACAACGCGGAACTGCTGGTCATGACTCGTGATGCCGGGGAGCAGGATGTGCTCAAGGCATGCGTGACCGTGGAGGGAAATCATGCAAAGGGGAAAACAAATCAGCGCCAAATTGATGAGATTATTCAGATAGTATTGCCCGAACTCGGGGAAGTGGATCCCAATGATATAGGGATTGTGTCACCTTATTGTGACCAGATAGAGAGTTTGAAGGCCTCGATTGGTTCAAGTGAAGTGGAAATAAAAACGGTCCATAAATCTCAAGGACGTGGAAACGGTTCATGGTCATCACGACGGTCAGCAATGAAACCAACGACCTTATCGATAAGCCCGAATTGTTGAATGTGGCGGTATCACGGGCGAAAGAGAAGCTTCGTCTAGTCGTGTCGAAGGATGTTGCGGAAGGAACCGGAAACATCGCTGATCTTGTGCGTTATATCCGGTACTGTAATTGCGAGGTGTCCGAAGGCAAGGTCTGTTCGGTCTTCGATTCCCTCTATGGAGCGTATACATCAGTCAGGCTGGCATGGATGAAACACAGAAAGGCTGTCTCGGAATATGAATCGGAGAATTTACTCTATGAAGCCTTGATGGGTGTACTGGAAGATAAAGGAATGTCGGATCTCGGCGTTGTGCTGCATGTTCCACTCTCCATGCTGGTTCGCAATGAAGGCCAACTGACGGAAGATGAAACCCGTTATGCGATGCACCCATGGTTGGTCTTTGAAGAAGCAGGAAATCAGCATTGAACCTATTTGAATATTTTCAAATAGGTTTGAGTGGTATGATAGAACGGTACATATCTGCTTGGAGAAACGTATTCAGTCCTTTGGGACAACGGCGCGGGTATCTGTGGGGGACGTATGAAGCTTGACGGTAAAACCATCCGATGGAATCGAAACCAGACCATAAGAAAATGCTTGTCTATTCTATGCATGATCATCAGTCTGCTTTTACTGACTGCCTGCTCACAGCGTGAGCAGGTAAAACAGGTTATCAAGCAATTTGGCCCCCGAGATGCGATGAATCGGGATAGGGCTGATGGCTGGGATATCTTTTATGAGGATACTCCAGCCTCTGCAAGCCCAGCCGAAGTGCCTCCGGGCATGGTTTTCAAGATAGGAAACGACGCGGAGGTTTTCAATGGAGGCACCACGCCGACTTTCACAACAACTGAAGCCTACTCGGTCACCGAATTATGGACATACCACTGGAACGGAGGCAAGGGCGCTCCTGAGGGAGGAACCCTGTCCTTAGAATCTTCCGATGGGATGACCTATGGTCCCTGGCAAGTCGAGGTGAAGAACAATGTATATTGGATTGCAAAACCCAATATGGTTCTTCCGGCGGGAAGCTACTCGGTTATCGATTCTGAACCCGGCACCCTGGCAAAGAACAAGGAGAGCAATGAGCAGGGGCATGCGTGGATGTACGGTACGGTATCGAAATGAGTTGAAAGCCAAAACCAATGTCCGGGCATCATCAGTGTGCTGATGGAACTTCAATGAATTCTCTCCGCTTGATTTGGAACGAGTTCTTGACTTTTTCGACTACAGATGTAGACTATAAATATTAAATCTACATCTGTAGTCTGTTGAGGTTGGAAATGAGGAAAAGAGAAAACAAGCCGTATTCTGTTGTATTGGCACTACTCTGTGCCATGATTGTTTTCAATGGTTGCTCCAGTGAATTCCGACCAGGAAATGCAGGTGTTGCGAATCTGGCTGCGACTTCTGCGCAGGCTCAATCGCCGGTCGAGGGTTCAGACGAAAGCACTCGAAATCTTCACAATAAGCAATTTACACTTGCCCAGCTCCAAGAGGATTTTGGTGGAATCAGAGAAACAATGGCGAACTTCCATCCCAGACTTTACACCGATGAGGAGGAATTGGAAACGCTGTTGGCAAGCCAGTACATCCAGCTTGAAGAAGGGATGACGGCAATTGACTTTTATCGTGTCACGGCGCCCATCATTTCTGCTTCCCGATGTGGCCATACCTACATCGGAC
This sequence comes from Clostridia bacterium, assembly GCA_020047785.1. Taxonomy (GTDB): domain Bacteria; phylum Bacillota; class Clostridia; order DSM-8532; family DSM-8532; genus JAEWSN01. The sequence continues at coordinate 8,928 of JAIFNI010000055.1, read as the reverse complement.
TCTCCGAACAGGATTCCACGACTTTTCTGGCGTCAGCGCAGTTCCTTCCATTTAATCTCTATTGGCAGAACAAGAGGGCGCTTGTCAATGCAAATGCGCTGATTCCCCAATTGCCCATTGGCACGCAAGTCCTAAGCATCAATGGCGTGAAGACTGAGGAAGTGATGGCGGAATTGATGCAAAACCTGGCCTCCGATGGGGAAAACCAGACACAAAAAATCCGTGCGATCAACGACGGGTTTCGCTATCACTATGCGATGGATAACCCAACGCCCGATGAAATCAGCGTTGAATACATTGGCCCGGATCAGGGCGTCAAGCGTTCACTGGTGATTCAGACTGTCTCCAAGTCTGACCTGGAGGCTGCAGGAGATTCTGTTTGGGGTCATATGAGCAGGTTGTCCCGGGAGAATGGCAGTTCCTATGAGAAAGATCATGCATACATGAGAATGGCGAGTTTTTATCCGTCGGGGGGCGCAAGTGTTGATTCGTACAAAACCTTCATCGATGATTTTTTTGCAAAGGTGAAGCAGGACCAGATAGAAAATGTAGTGATTGACGTGAGAGACAATTCCGGTGGGGATCCCAACGTGGCAGCCCATTTGCTCTCCTGCCTGGAAAAGACGGAAGTGCCTTATTTCGATGAGAAATCGGGTTCCTATTACCCGCATCTTATGAAGCCTGTGCCGTTTGCTGACAATCGGTTTTCCGGCAAGCTTTATGTGCTGATGAACGGGAACTGTTTTTCCACCACAGGGCACTTTTTGGCACTGCTCAAATATCACGGCATCGGAACCCTGATAGGCGAAGAGTCGGGTGCTTCCTTTGCTTGCTCTGATGCGTCGGTGACTGTGAACCTGCCACATACAAACCTGATGTTCAAGTCGTCGAGACGCATTTTTCAAGTTGCGGTTGAGGGATTAACCCCGGGACGCGGTGTGTTTCCGGATTATCCAGTGGTTGCAACCCTGGATGAGATCCTGTCCGGGAAAGACGTGGAAATGGCAAAGGCGCTGGAGCTGATGGAAAAACCATAGAAATGGAAAAGGTTCTGGAGCTGATGGGAAAACCATAAAAGTGGCAAAGGCGCTGGAGCTGATGGGAAAACCATAGACAAATCCGGAGGAAAGAAAATGAATTTGAAGTTGATTACAGAGTCCGAGTGGGAGATTATGCGGATCGTCTGGGCGAAGACGCCAGTCACATCCATGGTGATTATCGGTGACCTGGAAGCGACGAAGGGTTGGATGCCCACTACGGTGAAAACATTCCTATCCCGGCTTGTTCAGAAGGGGATGCTCAAATATGAAAAGGTCGGCAGGAGCTTCTCCTATTCTTCCCTGGTGTCCGAAGAAAAATGCGTGCGGGATGAGCTGCAGGCGGTGATCGCAAAAGTTTACGGAGGGGCTGTTTATGAACAAACGGAGCATTTTGAAATAAAAGGAAATCCGGATCCGGACTACATGAAGCGGATCGCGGAAGCGCTGGAGAGCAGTTACGACAGAATCACCACAGAACTTGAAGCAACCCCGGATCAGCCGATTCAAGTCTATGTGCATGCGACGCAAAAAGGGCTGCACTCGGCTCTCGGGTTGTTGGACGGACCCAAATGGCTTCGTTCAGGTCACGCATGGGGAGTCTTGCATGTGGCGCCCAAGGAATGCTTTGATGACATTTCAGCAGAGCATGCAGCGGTGCATACCTTCCTGCTGCTGTTGATTCAAAAGATTAATCCTGCGGTGCCGTATTGGTTGCAGCAGGCTGTTTCCACCTATTATGCGGGATGGATGACACAAGAAAAGATCGATGCGCTCCATTTTGATTTTCAGGATTTCCCGTCATTCGCCAGGAATCATGGAATGCTATCTTCGTATGTTTCATTTAAAGAAATCCATGGCTACGAATGGGGGTACACAGTGATGAACTATATCGTGAAGCAATATGGAATCAAGCAGCTAGCCGACTTCCTGCGCAAGCCTTATGACTATGAGGGCGTATTCGGTGTAACGGAAGAACGCTTCTGGGAAGGTTGGAGAACCATATGAAAAAATGGACAGGATGCATTTTCTTGGTGATGGGACTCAGTCTGTTGTGTTCCTGTCAAAGGACAGAAAATGCAAAACTGGCGTCGTCATCTGATAGGCCTGTTTATCCGGAACTTACCTACTGCTTTGTTCCGGACAACAGTGGGGCGCATATGTTTGACATCATCGAAGTGAATCCGGATGGCAGCAGGCATAACGTGTTGCTCAAAGCGACGAATGTGGGTTTCAATCAGCCGGATTGGTCTTCGGATGGCACGGTGATGGCCATTTGGGGATGGCATAGTCCCATGACCATTTCAATTTATACGTATGATGTGTCTTTGATATCCAGTCGGGTCAGGTTCAGGCACTCACGCAGAACGATTACCTGGATAGTGGTGCAAGATGGTCTCCCGACGGTAACAGAATTGCATTTTTATCTCGGGCGAATGGACTGGATGATTTCGAAATCTTTGTCATGAATGCCGATGGTTCCGATGTCAAACAAGTGACAAACACGGATGAAGGCTCCTATGCAACCTTTCCGTCATGGCGTCCTTGAAGTGTTCGGAATGAAATGCAGAGAGGTGCATGTGAAAAATAAAGAGATTGCCATGATGCTTATTTGCATCATTGTCTTCGTGAATGGATGTACATCAAACAACGACATGCAAAGCAACCGTGAGAACCTCACAGGCTCCATCCTATATGCGTGTGATGGCGATGGTGCTTCCAAGATTCATAAAATGAAAGCAAATGGCTCTTCCGATGCCAAAGTTGCCGGTATCCCTGAAAATGCGTATGGTCCCGTCGTTTCACCCGATGGCAAAAGGTTGGCGTTTTATTGTCATGTGAATGATTCCCAATGGTCGCTGTATATACTGAATCTTGAGAATTCTGAAGTGAAACAGCTGACGAATGAGGTAAATTGCCATGACTGGGCGATTTCGTGGGCACCGGACAATCAGTGGCTCTATTTTACAAGGAGCCATATGAATGCGATTTGGGAATCGGAGATCTGGAAAATCAATGTGGTGGACACCTCACTGACAAGCGTGATCGAAAAGCAGGCTCAAGGGGGTGCCTTGTCCCCGGATGGTCAATCATTGCTATACTTCGACTATTCGGAAGGTGGTGGCGATATTTGGCAGTATGACCTCAACACGAAGGCTTCCGTGCAATTGACGTCCAATGCTGATGAAGAATGGTGGCCAAGCTGGTTTCCGGATGGGAAAAACATTGTGTATCAAGGAAAGCATGAAGGCAACTTCGAGTTGTTTTCGATGAACCTGGAAAACAAACAGGTCACGCAACTGACTGCGAGTGAAGGTGATGAGGAAGAGCCTCAGGTGTCACCTGATGGCAGGCACATTGTTTACTCGTATTTTTCGCAGGGCGAGTATTCTCTTTATGTCATGAATTCAGATGGAACGGAGGCCACGAGACTGACAACACCAGGTGTTCAATCGATGAATCCGAGTTGGTGCAGGTAGAGGGTTTTCCTCGCAGCATATTCCGGCTCCTTGTTGAAAAGAGCCGCAATGAAAGGCTGCACGCGCATCGAATATCGCAGGTGGTGTTTTCTTCCATGACAAAGCCCCGTGATTTTCATGCACAAACCTATGCTTTATGGATAAGCATTGTGCTATGTTTCATGCGAGAGTCAGATGAAGCGCTTGCATCTTCTGATACGAATGCCGTGAATCCGATGCAACAGATGCTGCAATGGTTCAGGTTGCGAGATGGAAATCCGGGCAAACCTTCTCTCTTTTCGTTGACGATTGACGGTTATTCTCACCCCGTGAGTGGCGAAGAGCTGCGTCACAATTATGCAACCGTTCAAGCAAAGCAACGTCTTTTTCAACCTACCTTAGAGCCGGAAGGAGTGGCCGGACGAGGAGAGGCTGAAGGTGCGGTATGAGCAATTTCGTGTGGGGTGATGGCAGTATCTGAGTACTGGTTGTTTCACACTTCAATTTCTCACTGTAGAAAGAGGCGTCATGGATAACAGACTGGTGGTTGACATGAGGTATGTATATGCTGCTGACTCGGACGGAACCAGCCTCCCAGAACCCAAATTTCGCTCGCTTTCGCACGTAAAATCAAACGCAAAAATTTGCGTTTGATTTTACGCCTGTTTCAAGATAGGACAGGAATGATGGAGTGATAGCCTGGAAGGTTCGGGGTGCGGAGTCAGACGAACAGGATGTCAGTTCTCCCATAGAATATCGGGAAGGTGTATTCCTGTAAATGCCATAGATGGACAAAAATAACAATTAACTTCACGATCGAAGTCCCTCGCTGCGGTCCCTTCATCTATGTTCTGCGGCATCAGGGCAAATATCAAGGTAATAAACGCGAAATATATCGCGAAATTTCATGACAAACGGGACGCAAAGGAATAGAATAGTAGATGTAGGATGAGTGTATTCATGGAAGAGGGAGGTGGCGCATGCGCTATCGAGGCATTTCCATCAAAAATGTCGTGGAGTCCATTGTGCCGATCACCCGGTTCAATCGGGGAGAAGCCAGCAAGGTGTTCGAAGAGGTTGGTCAATACGGGGTGAAGGTTGTTGTCAAGAAAAATGTTCCTGCCTGCGTACTCATGAAACCCGAACAGTATGATGCCATGGTGGAGGCGTTGGAGGATTACGCCCTATATGTCGAGGCCCGAAAGCGTGACGATCTTGCGGTGGACGAACGACCCCTGTCGGCTGATGCTGTGATGGCGTTGCTGCAGATATCATCGGAGGAAATGACCCATGCCGAGGTGGACATCGAATGAGCGGCTGGGTGGTGGCATATACGCGTGAAGCGGTCAAGGACCTCAAACGTCTGGACCATTCCCAGCAGGTTGTTGTTGTCAAGGCGATCGACAAGGTGTCGGTGAATCCGCTTCCCAATACGGAGGGTGGATATGGGAAGCCCTTGGGAAATCACGTGACTGGAGACCTGAGCGGATATATGAAGATTAAACTGCAAAGCCAGGGTCTCCGCGTAGTGTGCCGCTTGATTCGGGAGGATTCAGTCATGCGGATCATCGTCATATCGGTCCGAGATGATGAGACCGTGTACAAATTGGCGCAACAGCGTGGAACGGATGGATGAGAGTCATGGTTCCCAGGGTTCCACCCGATGAACCGCAACAAATTTGTGCGATTTTTCGCCACATTCGATATATCCTCTTGGGAATGCATATGCTATGTTATATGCGACAATCCGCGATTTCGGCATGATCCGTCAAAAGAACCATGTCGAAAATCCATCTTTTCTGACGGAGGAGAATGAAAATGGCACCCAAAAAGGCTGCGAAGAAAACGGACAAGAAAATTCGAATCGGCATCATCGGATGCGGTGGTATCGCCAACGGCAAGCACATGCCTTCCCTGAGCAAACTCAAGGACATCGAGATGGTCGCATTCTGCGACCTCATCCCCGAGAAGGCGGACGCTGCCAAGGCCCAGTACGGCACCGAAGACGCGAAGGTGTACACGGACTACAAGGAACTGCTGAAGGACAAGACCATCGACGTTGTCCACGTCTGCACCCCGAACCGCTCGCATGCCCCCATCTCCATCGACTCCATGAAGGCCGGCAAGCATGTCATGTGTGAAAAGCCGATGGCCAAGACCGCCGCGGATGCCCGCGAAATGGTGAAGGTTGCGAAGGAAACCGGCAAGAAACTGACGGTCGGCTATCAGCACCGCCACAAGCCGGAATCCATCTACCTGAAAAGCGTCATCGAACGCGGCGACCTGGGTGAGATCTATCTGGCCAAGGCTTACGCGGTGCGCCGCCGTGGCACCCCGAACTGGGGCGTGTTCCTCAACGAGTACGAGCAGGGTGGCGGTCCGCTGATCGACATCGGCACACACTCCCTCGATGTCACATTATACCTGATGAACAACTACGAGCCCCGCATGGTCGTCGGCACGAAGTACAAGAAGATCAACAAGCCCGAGGAAGGCAATCCGTGGGGCGGCTGGGAAGCCGGTGCCAACACGCTGGAGGATTCCGCGTTCGGCTTCATCGTGATGAAGAACGGCGCCACCATCATTCTCGAGTCCAGCTGGGCGCTGAACACCAGCGAACCCATTTCGGAAGGCAGCTGCGTCCTGTGCGGTTCCGATGCAGGCGCGCAGATCAAGAACGGCGTCACCGTCAACAAAGCGGAGTTCGGTCGTCTGTTGGAAATCAAGCCGGACCTTTCGAGCGGTGGTGTGGCGTTCTATGAAGGTGCTTCCAGCAACCCGGCCGATGTGGAGGCGCGTCGCTGGATTGATGCCGTGAAGAACGACACCGACCCGATCGTGCTCCCGCAGCAGGCTTGCGTGGTGTCCGAAATCCTGGAGGCCATCTACACCTCCGCGAAGACGGGTCAGCCGGTGTATTTTGATTGATCGCTCATTTACCCGATAAATGCGTTGTATGAAAAACTTCCTGCAACAAACTGATACTCGTTTATCTGGAATGGCTGGCGATTCACCGCGAATCATATAAGGTCCATCTGATAACCTCATACGGATTGAGCAACGGCTGCCCTCTGTTTCGGAGGACAGCCGTTGTTTATGGTCTGAATTCATCATGTGAAAACATGCGGAAACATGATAGGACAATCATTGCACCGGTCCATGGTACTGATGCGTAACCTTTTTATGGAGCATCACGGTAATAGCCTGGCTGGGGCATATGTTCACACAGCGATAACAGATCGTGCAGTTTCCGTTTTGAACCACATGACGCTGACCATGCTGATCCGTTGCCAGTCGAAGGTTCCCCATCGGGCATCTGCGTACGCATGCACCACAGGCATTGCAGTTTGCGCTTACGCGCACGGTGCTTTTTGCGATAGTTTCGATTTTCTGAAAAAAGAAACGCTGCGTCAAAAAGCCCAGAACCTTTGAGAATGGGTTGAACCCACGTTTTCTGATTGTCCCTGCCCGGATGCGGGCGGCTGCGGAGAGAAGCATGCGGTCAGCTGCGTCAAACACTTTTTTACACTGGTCTGCATCCTTCACAGGGAACGGGAAAGCGTTGCACAAATTGTTCGGCATGCGGATGTGTTCTGCCTGAATGACCTGGTATCGGATACCAACCAGCAAGTCTGTGAAGACGCGGGCACCATCCCCGGAAAACAGCAGCTGGGTGCAGAAAAGGACCAGCTTCTTGTCCTGAAGGGATGACTGATGTGCGGATACAAACTCGCGAAGAATTCTCGGAACGCAGGATCCATAGATCGGATAGCAGAAACAAAGAGTATCATTCCCCTCAAGAAGCTTGTCAAAATCGAGGTCCCCCTCGATGGAATGACAGTCTGCCTGCATCAGGGAAGAAAAGCGTTCAGCGACGTAGCGGGAATTGCCCGTGCCGGAAAAATACAGGGTCAACATGCTGCCTCCTTTTTTGGTTGGACTCCAAGTGGTTTTCCACCGCTCATTCCAGCAGGAAGTCGCGGATATTCCGGTTCCGGTGGCGGAAGCCATTGTGGGCCATGTTGCGTTCATCCATTGAAGGGACCAGACTTGGATAGTGGTCCGGAATCCTGTCGCAAGCATCGAACTTCCTTGCAATTGTATCTTCCTGTTCAACAGATACGCAACATTAATGTACTGATTGCCTTGAACCGACTCCCAATTGCACACCCGGGATGAAATAGGATAAAATAGGGCCATAATCCAGCGATTCTCATTAAAGGTTTCTTCTGCGAATGCATAGTAAGTCTTGGAAACTGATTGTCCGATCAAGCGGAGACCGGACAGGAATCAATGGGTGGAACACGATGCCGTCGTGTATGCGTTTTGCACACAGGCAGGCTAGGGAAGGAGGATGTTCCTCCTGCCAGGATTGTTTCTTCATGCATCACCGCATGATATGGACGACTGAACGGTGGAACGACATTCCATGGAGTTCGAGGCCATTCATGAAGCGTTTCTGTCCCTCGGGCAAGCTGTTGCGAGCGGTCAACTGCCGAAGGATGCTTTACGCCAGTATGTGGAAACCCATACGTGCGATGACGGGTTTGGCGGAATCTGGCGTCTTGATGCGGAAAACGGCCGCTGGATGATCCGGAAGAAAAAGGGATGGGTCTACCGGGATCCACACAAGGATGGTGTTCCCATCTGGCGGAAATATTTCCGGGTTTCCTCGCAAATACGGCGTTTTGCCGACTCTCCGCCCCAATCCCTGTTCGGGTTGTTGAAGCGGATTGTCATGCAGTATGTCATGAATCTCCCGTTCACCCTGCTGTTCCAGATCGTCTCGGTTATTCTCGCGTACCTGGGTGCTGTGGCGTTTCATTTCTGGATTCTTGTGGTTCTCAACGAAGGATTTGGCGGTGCGGATGCCACCAAGTGGTATTGGCCTTTTCTGCATCTCAACGAAGCAGACAACGGCAGCAGCCTGTTCTATTTTTTTGCGGGCTTATTGTTTTCCGTGCTCCTCGGGCGAATTCTCGGCGGGCAGATGCGTCCTTTCCTTCGAAATGTTGCAGGCACACCCTCTTGGCTTTTATCTTGTTTTCGGACGGAAGCAGGAGCTTCTGCGCCGGTTTTGGTGACTGCGGCATTCGCGCTGTTGTCCTGTTTGTGGCTGGGTAATTCATTTGCCATTCTCTCCCTTTTTGTCACACTTTGCATAGCGGTGACATCCAGGGAACAGGGCATGATATTCCTGCTTTTAAAATTTGGATGGGGTGATCTGCGCAAATTACTCTTCTCAGCACCAAGACGTGGAGGCGATGGCCTTTTTGGTCTATTGCAGCTCGGAGCGGCGCTCGGATTTCTGGGAGGTGTGTTTCTGTATGGGAATCTGCCGCTGACCATCGGCATTGCAGTTATCTTCATTGCAGCAGCCTTGCTTCTTCGCGGAAAAGGACCAATGGCACCCGCTGCGCCAGTTGTCATGC
>JAIFNI010000246.1 GCA_020047785.1 Clostridia bacterium | reverse complement strand
AGAACGACTTCGGCAACAATCAGAATGATGATGGTCCATTCTAAAAAAAGACCCCGTTGGGCGTGACTGATGGAGGTAAAACCTTCCATCATGTTGTTGAGGATATCCGTCTTGTTCTTCAGAATTTCGTAACGGTCGCTGAGTTCGAAAAAATCGGACATCTTGTCATAAAACTCGGCGGCAAGGCTGTTTGTCCATGTAATGTCAGGTTTGTCCAAAATCATGATATAAGCGATGGTGTTGTATTCGTGTCGGATGATTTTTGATGTGGTACTGGCAAGTTCCTTGTCGCTGATGCGCATGCTGCCTTTTTCAAGCCGGTCAATCATGGTTTCCAGGCGATCCAGGATTTTACTCAGCTGCTCTTCCGTCTTTTCAAGGGCTACTGATTTTGCAAGAACAATTGAGATGAGTTCCGGATAAAACATCTCGAATTCAGGAATGACAACATATTCATCGGTCAGTTCCAGATGCTCCAGTGTATCGATGCGAAGACTGTAGTCATCTGAATAGCGACTGAAATTCTTCAAGTCGATATCGGACTTGAAGGTGCTGACATACTTCAAGAACGCCATGATATCATCCGGTTGCACATTGATGAACACGATGCTGCCAAAGGAGAATACCAGTACTTTCTGGTCTGAGATTTTGACTTTGCCGAGAATGGATTTCAGGACTTCTTCCTGCAGAACAAGAGGCTCTTCCCAGGTGTATTTTTTAGGAATGCCACACTGATTGGCTATTTTATTCAAATCGATTTCATTTGTAACGGCATATGCCTTGAAATTCATATCCTTCATTGACATCGCGCCTTTCCAATTTGGTTGGCCATGACATAAAACAGTGAGTCCTTGTTGTTTGAATATATCATATTTTTGGCAGGATGACTGAATACGACCCGATGCCTGTCCGTTCTCCATTTCAAGGGGGATCCGGTGAAAATCTGCATGCAACCCCCAGGTTTTCTTACGGCATTGACCATGTTCTCGACTCTCTTCATGCCATTGGTGTTCATCGACGGTGTTTATGACATGAACGTCCACTACGTACCGGAACTGTCATGGAACCCTGTCTGATGATTTGAAATGTATGAACGGGTGATGATATGATTTGAAATGCATGAACGGGTGAGGAGAAGCAGCATGCCCGCCGTATTGAGGACAATAAGCACTCATGCCACAGGAGGACACCCATGAATCTCATACCCGATGCCCCGACCTCCACGCCTGATTACTGGTGCACCTGGAACACGCAAAACTTCTCTGCGGTCGTTGAGGATGGTGCCGACACGACCGGTGATGCGGGAGCCTGCATCGCACGGGACAATCTCAACGGGGAAATCGTCTTCGGCCAGCCAGGATGGGCCACATGTTTTTATGACAAAATCCGTAGGGACCTGTTCTTCATTCTCGATGACGGATGGGATGTCCCCTACGGCGCGAATCCCGGAAAAGCCCGGGAGCTTTTTGGATCCTGCGAATTGTCATCGGACCGCTTCCCCATGTTTTCCGGTTCCCCTGCCCAACGGCTCCGCACCTTGAACGACCGTCTGCTTGAAAATGGCTGGAAGGGAGCCGGTCTGTGGATTTCCGCCCAGGCGGCCGGAGAAAGGGATGGGAAAACCCTGCTGGCTGACGACGGGATTGCCGCGTACTGGCGGGAGCGTGCGGGATGGTGCCATGATGCCGGCATCGAATACTGGAAAGTGGACTGGGGCGTTCGCGCATCGTCCGCAGCATTTCGGAGCATGCTTACGGAGACGGCTGCTGCAGAGGCTCCTGGTCTTCTGGTGGAGCATGCGCTCTGCATGGTGCCGATGAACGGAATCGAAGACGGAAACTGGCGCACGGGAGAAGAATACCGCACCTCCATGCGCGCGATGCTTGAAGTTTCACCGCTCTTCCGCGCCTATGATGTTCTGAATTTCATGTCCGAAGCCTCCATGCTGGACCGCCTTTCCGTCATCCTCCGCGAAACCGATGCCGTCGGTGGTCCCGAATGTCTCATCAACTGCGAAGACGAGTTGTACATCGGTGCTGCGCTAGGCCTTGCGGTCGGCATCATGCGGCATCCGCTCGGAAAACTGGAACCGTGGCTGTCCAGTGAACTGGACCCCAGGCACAACAGAATCGATGAAGCCATCCGCACCGTCCGCTGGCATCGGATCGCACCTGCATTCATCGCACATGATGGCAATCTGGCCATTTCGGAAGAGCGTCTGACAGATAGCTGGGAGTTCAAGCCGAAACAAACCTGGTGGAAGGAAGTGTGGAACAGAACCACCTGCCAGACGGCTCCTGCCGTTATTTCCCGCGGACTGTCGCTTCCGGAGGTGACCGCTTCCGGAGAAAAGCCCTTTGTCGTGGCCTCCAGAAATCCAAACGGGGCGATTTCTGTGGCCATGCTGCCAAGAACGCTGACCGGTCAAGAACATAAGGTTCATTTCCCGGCGGACATCCGGTTGGATGCAGGGGATAGCCAAAATCCGATTGGCGTGTTCGGTCGCTGCAGCTCCCTGACGTTGTCCTTTTCGGAGCCTGTTTCCGAAAAGCGGCTCTGGATGCAGGACCTGGCTGGAGATGCCGCAGTCGACATCACGGACCGGGTTCAGTGGGTTGGCAACAACCTGCGGCTTGATGGCACACTGCTGGCCGAAATCGGTCTTTCTGCCGCGACGCCCGGCGACTTGTCGGAACCGGGGCTGGTTCTTGTGTTTGCCTGACACCGAGCTTTTTTCCATTCCACATCTTCCGTGAGCCAGCCATTCATAATGGCTCGCGCGATTCGGTTTCATACAGCGGTGTTTGATTCATACACCGATGCAATGACTTTGCGGACCCGTCCGCCTGATGCCCGGACGGGTCCCTAACCGCCAAGTACAGCATCCATCAACGGCTGAGCACCGGTTCCCACCATTCTGCCTTTTATGCCGCCGACAAGCGGTCCATCTTCTTCTCCGATGCCAACGGTCAATGAAAAATCAAAGGTTACCACTTCGGGTTGGATGACAAAGTGAATCGGTTCCTGATCACCCACCAAGGGAACCTTTGCGCTGAATGTGACCGATGCCCGGATGGAAGGACAAGAAACACGGGAATCCGATGAAAAGCCATCCAATGCAATTCGGAGAGAACGACCCATATGGACGGCGGAGACTTTGCTGTCGCCGCTCGTGACCTCCAGTATATCCCAGGATGTATGATTGTCGGTCATGGGTAATTCCACTTGTATCTCCGATGCGGTCAGCTTCATCCACGCAAATGCTGCAAATTCCTCACTCAGTCCATAACCTTCGACAACCGGGAGCACCCGGTTTGCAAGAAAATCCCGTGCCAGGCTGTTCACGTCAATCTCCACGACAGCCGTACATGCAACGGTTGTACCCACCATTGGACCTTCAACCGTAACGAGAATGGGAACAGGAATCGGATTGTTGATTTCCGCAAGGACAGGGGAACTGAGGATGGGCGACCCGAATTGCTCGACAAATCCGGCGGGCAGACAAAAGCCAGGGGCTGCGGTCATCTCGACGGAAGATCGGGCTTTGCCTTTTATTTCAGGCATCAAGGCAAGTGCCTGTGAAGGTCTCAGGAAACGAACACCTCTTTCCTCCAGCGGTTTCAGCGTTCTGTATAAATCTTCTGCGTTCGTACTCCAATTGGTCGCCATGAAGAAATTCACAGGAGACCGTTCAGACGGATCCATGTCGATGATGGCTTCAATTCGTTCCTTGATTCTGGCAGCATCTTCCGAGTATCCGTTCTGGGTGATCAGGACCGGGGTTCCGGTATCCCGGCGAAAAGCCTTGTCGATGCTTGGCCCATAACCAACCAATACACCCTTCAGAACACTCCTTGCTGGAGAATTTTCAAGCACATCCCACAAAGGTTCATCCGTGATTGTCAGAGAACTGTCCAGCGACCACAGGGTTTGAAGCCCCATATCCGTCATCGAGGAAAAGGTCGCATCAAAATAGGCCGAAGGTTCCGGAAGGGTTGATGCATGCACATAGGCAATTCCCATGATGGATACAATTTCGTCATTCGGACGGATGGATTTTCGATAGTACTCCCAGATTCCAGGTGCAAGGGTGGACAGACTGACCCCCATGCTCCAGCCCAAAGGAATGCCTTTGCGTTCTTCCGTATTCCAGAATTCCGGCAAGGGATATTGAAGAATCGGCACCTGAAGATTGTCTCCATCTGTGATGGCAATGGCAACATTCACCTGCGAAAGATCCAATTCCGGTATGGCTTCATTGGTTTTCCGCTCTACAGGGAGCAGGGGGGAATTGCCCAATACCACTGAATGATAGGAAAGATTGCTGACTTCGTGGGTGGGAACAAGATACTTGCCTGAGGAGGATGCCCTTTCCACGGCAATTTCCTCTTCGACGGTATCGTCCGACACATACCCATACAGAATATGTTTTCCGGGATAGGTGTCCATGATCCGGGCAACCCCTTCCCAGGTATCGTGTTTCGGCCTGGAAAACACCGGCATGATCTGCTGCTGTACAACAAAATCCCATAATCCTTCACTCGGCCGAACCAGAGCCAGTCCGGGATAAGCCAGATCGGCCCTGTGCAGTTTGACCATTTCATTGTAGGCGGAGACCGCATCGGACCATCGGCCGCACAGGCTGTCCAGTTCTTTCCATCCACTGTTTTTCAGTTTGATGGCCACCTCATCCGGAGCGACAATGCCGTTTTTCAGAATCGCCATCACCGTGGCAGCATGAATGGACCATGGCTCCTTCCCGGTTGCGGCAACATACCCATCCATTTCTGAACCGAATTTCAACAAGGCTTCCTCTATGGTCAGATGTCCTGCTATTTCAACCCAGCCTTGCCTTTCATATTCCTCAATCCAAAACCGATCGGCGGTTCCGAATCTTTCATGATCGGAGTTTATCAGGTACAGCCGTGCGACATTTCGGTTGACACTGCCCTGGAACGTTCTCATGCACAATATTTCGGCCGAGGATGCTCCCTTCAGGTCCACGACCCATGTTTTTCCCAGTGCCGCACGCTTTGTCAGAAAGGTTTCATCTGCTTTCCAGGATGTATTCCTGGGTGACTGATTTTCATATGCTTTTGCCATCATCGTGCTCTCATTCATCCTCTTCACCTCCGGAAGTTGATATGATTTCCTCAGCAGAGCCTTTCTGGTTGTTGTCTGTCCGGTGCATCCCGGCAGAAAAGTCCGAAAGTTCCTTCTCCATCTTCTTGTCCATCTGAAAAAAGAACAACGGGATCATGCCAAGGAGAATCAGCACGCCCGGCAGGAAGGAAGAGGCCATCCTGATTCCGGACACTGCGGCGGCGGATTGTGCTTCCGCGCCGCTGACAAACCCGTAAAAAGCGAGAATCGACGTAAAAACCATCGTATGCAAGCCGCCTATGGGCACGGTCAGGAGCGCGTTCATTCCCGAAAACAATCCTGCTTTTCTGATTCCTGTCCTTCTTTCATCCTCATCAATGATGGAACCGAACAAGGGGCCGCCTACAACACTCCCGATGTTCGTGAATATAATGATTCCGATGTAAACAATCATGGCTGCCCAAAAGCCATTCACAAAATACAAGGACATATAGGACAAGCCAAGTGGAATGGAGGCGAATATCAGCAGATTTCTCATGCCGAACAGGCTGCTGAGTTTCGGGAATAAAGGAAGAAACAGGAACATGACCAGCCCTGGAACAACATCCAGTAGCGTTGTTTCGATTCCCTTCAGGCCCAGCGCATGGTCCGCCATGTACAGCAGCTGGGTGAACAGGATGGCTGTCGCGCCTCTGCCTATGATTTGGTAGAAAAGATAAGACAGGAACAGTTTCGATCTGATCAGGGATTTTGCATCGGTTCGCAGCTGCTCCAACAGTTTTCCTTCATCAGTCCGAAGTTCCCTGAACATCCCGGGTGTTTCCTTGAGGGGTCTGAGCGCAAAATAATACAGCAGGGAGTTTATCAGGACGACGGCGGAAAAAAGAACCACGACCAATGTCCTGTCAACATCCCCGACCAGCAGCAATGTCGGGATGATCATGGATAAAAATGCGCCCAATTGTCCCGCATACATCGTGACAACGGAAACATCCAGTCTTTCCTCGCTTGTCGGCGCCGCAACCAGGATATAGTTGCTGTATGAGATGGCATATCCGGTCTGCGTTGTGTCGTAAACAAACAGAAGAACAGCAAGGAATGCGAAGGTGACCCATGTCGGCCAGTCCGGCTGCGCATACAGCATGGCGGCGGAGGACAAGACCGTGATGGGCGCCGTGACCCTGAGCAGATAGGTGTATTTGCCTCTTTGCGGCTTGTATTTCAACCGATCGATGAACACGCCCATCATCGGATCATTCACGGCATTCCAGATTCCGAAGAGCATCCAGATGATGCCCACCAGCTGGATGTCCAGACCGATGATGTCCGTGTAGAATTTGATGTAGGCGCTGTGTATGAGACCGTTGCTGATGGCGAGGGGCATCTGGGGAAAAGCGAGTTGGAATTTTTGCCTGCCGGTGATGGTTCCTTCAGGTTTCTGTCTGCTCCAAAAACGTGCTGCTTTTTGCATAATCACCCTCCAGCAGAAATTCGATGATGTTCTGGAACCGGATTCCTTCATGGTCAGTGAACCACGTTGTATCCATCGAAAGAATGATTTTTACATAATTGTCCTGTATCGCGACAAGTGGAGCCAGTTCACGTGTCCGGACCCCTTCGTCGAGTACGCTGGCTGTCACCTGATAGTATCGTTTGTCATCCTGGCGGATTGCCAGAAAATCCACTTCCTTGTCAAACCATTTTCCGATGAAAACCTGGTAACCTCTCCGCAGCAATTCGAAAAACACCACGGTCTCCAGCACATGCCCAAAATCACGATCGGTATGTCCGATAAGGATATTTCGAAAGCCGGTGTCGACCACATAGTACTTGGACAATGTCTTCAATGTTTCCTTGCCCCTGATGTCGTATCTTTGCACCTGATACAGGACATAAGCCTGTTCCAGAACATCCAGCGTGGCGGATACGGAAGCCGGACGGATGCTTTCTCCCTTATCCTGACTGCTGAGGAATCCGCTGATGCGATTTGCGGAAACGATGCTCCCTGTGTTGCCGATGACATAACGCAGAATCCGGTTCAACAAGGTGACATCCCGCAATTTGCTTCGGTCGACGATGTCCTTCACAATGACTGTGTTGAATACTCCTTGAAGGAAATCCTGGATAATGGATTCATCTTGTGGCAGTGCAGTCACGGCCGGCAATCCACCAAAACGGAGATACTGATTGAACCGTTCCTCATTTGTCCAGGAATCCGGCAGATGATGAAAGGAAATGTACTCACGGAATGACAGCGGAAGCATCTTGATCTCCACATATCTTCCGGAGAGCAGCGTGGCGATTTCGGAGGACAGCAGATGTGCGTTGGAGCCCGTCACGCAGATGTCAACATCCGCCTCTATGCGAAGGCTGTTGACGGCGCGTTCCCATTGCGCCACCTGTTGGATTTCATCCAGCAGAAGCCAGGTTCTTCCATTTTCAGGCAAACGGTCCTTCACGAAATGATAGAAAACCTTGTAATCCCGAATCTCATCCAATTCCATCAATTCGAAGTTGAAGAGAAGGATGTGGTCTTCAGGAACTCCCTGTTTCAATAGTTCACTTCGATACAGCATCAGAAGCGTTGACTTGCCACAGCGGCGAAGCCCGGTCACGACCTTGATCAAATCCTTGCCTTCAAAGGCTTTCAGTTTATCCAGATAGTCATTGCGCATGACCCATTCACTGGCCATTGGCATGCAAGTCACCCCCTGTCACTTCACTCTACACCAAATAATCCGGCAATCAATACTTTTTGCGAAATTATGCGAAAACTTATTTTTTCCGTGGAATGTTGCGAGATTACGTCAAAAGATAGCAAAAAACACGGTTCAGAAGAAGCTCCATCCATCCTTGCTCGATGTTGGCCGGCGTTGATATTCGGAAGAACAAGCATGCATGGTCGGTGATTACGGCGTTATCGTTTGGATGACTATGCATGCTTGTTCGGTGTTCCCGCTGTTGACGTTCGGATGGCGCCGGTGCAATATTGTAAGAGCATGCAGATGGAGATCGCAAAAACACCCATCGGAACGCATAGAGCTTGGTCTTAGATTACTTTTGGAGGAACCATGTCTGATTTGCTGCCCCTCTCCGATGAAATGTTTGCCATACTGACCCGGTATGCCAACCAGTCCGACAACCATGAGGACAATCTGCGCCGCGCAGAGGTGCTTGGCTACGGCGGACGCAATGTGCGGATCGCGCCGGGTGCCATCGTACGGGTGGAGCCCGGGCGGATCGGTTCGAACATTTTTATCGGACTGTACTGTTATTTGAACGGTCCTGTCACCATTGGCGACAACGTGCTGATCGGACCGCATTGCTCGATTACGGCAGGTCATCACAAGTTCGACCCGGCGACCGGCTGGTTCAGTGCGAGAACCGGCACCTGTTCGGATGACAGCATTCTGGTCGGGGAGGGTTCCTGGCTGGCCAGCGGTGTCACGGTGACCGCCGGCGTGAAAATCGGGAAGGCCAATCTGGTCTGTGCCCATGCCGTCGTCACTAAGGACACGGCCGACTATGCCATCATGGCGGGGGTGCCCGCGAGACAGGCAGGGCATATCGATCCGGTTACCGGGGATTATCATTGGTATCGGGGGAAGCCGTCCGGACAGGAGGTCGTCGGATGACGCTTCTGCCGCAGGAACGGACCGCACCCGCGCAGATCTTTCCGTCTCCACGCGAAGGGGAAAGGGTGGAGGAAACCCCGCCGTCCTTCTGCTGGCTGAAAGTGGATGGCGTGAGCCGCTATGAACTGGTCATTCGGGACTTGGAGGGAACCCCGGTATGGAACGGGGTCACGGACAGAAACTACCTGGTTCCGGACAAACTGCTGAAGCCCGGCATCTATTTCTGGAACCTTTTCGCTGAGGGAAGAGAAAGGGGTTGGTGGCAGTTTGAAATTGTTCCGGAATCTGTTCCGTTCATAAGACCTTCCGCAGCGGATGTTTTCAGGAAGGTTCCCGCGGGCCATCCCCGCCATCTTTTCTTCCCGCATGATGTATCTGCCTTGAAGGACGCAAAGGCCGCAGAAATTGAAACACTGAAGCACAACATTCAAACGGCGCTGAAAGCGGGTATGCCCGAGCCACCCCGTTTTCACCGCGATGCGGAGGCCCTTCCCTACAGGGAATACTTCGGACGATACAGGGATTTCGTCGATCGGGATCTGGTGGCGTGCGCGCTGGGGTACGCCCTTCTCGGTGACAGGCAGGCGGGGAACCATGCCGTATCAAGCCTGCTGACCGTGTGCGACTGGAATCCTGCAGGCCCTTGCTCAATCCTGGGTCCCTGGGGAGACGAAGTCGGACTCAGCAACGCGCGATGTCTTCCTGCGGTATATGACCTCGTCTGGGATTTGCTGAATGAAAAGGAACGGCTTTATGTGGAACAGACGATTGCGACCTATGCGCTGCAATGCGAGGAACTGCTGAATCATCTTGATTTCGGGCAGAATCCGGGCAATTCCCATGCAGGGCGTGTTCCCGCCTATCTCGGCGAAGCGGCGCTCGTTCTCAAGGGCAGTTCCGTTCCGCAGGAAACCCTTGAACGCTGGCTCACGCTGGCCCTGGACATCTACGGGAGCTTTTTTCCCTATTATGGGGGAGCGGATGGCGGTTGGGCGGAAGGCACCTTCTATGCCAGCAGCTACACAAAGTGGTATCTGCCCTTCTTCCTGGCAGTGGAGCGCTATGCTGATGTCCGGTTTCTTGACAGACCTTTTTATCAGAAAGTCATTCAGTACTTCCTGCACTTCAGTCCGCCCGGCTGGGAAAGCCATCCTTTCTGCGACGGATACTGGTGCGGCAGCGATGATGCGGAGTGGCCGGGCTTCTTTGCCCAGAATCCATACCGGCTGTACGCAGGCCGTTCCGGTCTGGAACTGGCGGAACAGTGGGCGCGGGCGGCGGCGGCCCCGGACCTTTTCAAGCTGCATCTGCTGGACATCTTCATTCCCGATGGTTCCCGGCCGGACCATCCGCTCACGGGCAGCCTGGACCGAACCCGGGTCTTCCCGGACGCGGGATTTGTCAGTCTTCACACCGATCCGGCGCATCCGGACAGGGATACCGCGGTGCTGGCCCGTGCCAGCAGGCACGGAACAGCCAGCCACCAGCATGCCGACCAGGGCTCCTTCGCCCTGATCCACAAGGGGCGGACGCTCATCACCCCATCGGGCTACTTCGGAAGAGGCTACGGGACCCGACATCATCTGGAATGGACCAAGTCCACAATGGCGCACAATGCCATCCTGGTGGACGGTGTGGGACAAATTCGAAACAGCCATCTAGCGACCGGCAGGATTGTGTCCTGCGGAGAAACGGACGGTATCCTTCACGCCGAACTGGATCTCTCGGCGGCATACCCGATGCTGATTTCCTGGATTCGACAGTTCACGTTGCAGGAGGATGGCGGGTTGATTGTGCGGGATCGGATAGAAGCGGAAAAACCGGTTGTCATTTCCTGGCTTCTGCATACGCTTTCGGAACCGGTAATGGGAACGGACCATGATATCCAGAAGGAAAACCAGAAGGAAGACGAGAGTGCTCCTTGCTGCATGATTCCGCCCGACCCCATCGGAACCGTTCTGCTGAATCATCGCGGCATTCAACTTGCGATCATTCCCCGCTGTGGGCTGACAGAGTTCTGTTCCATATCCGGTGAATTCGCCGTCCCGCTCAATGAAGGCGTGCCGGAGGCTTATCAGGTGGCCATGCCGCAGCAGTATCACCTTGCCTGGCTCACCCCTGCCGCTCCAGTTCATGACATCACCGTAGCCTTTGTCATCGGAGGAACATGTGATTCGAATTACCGGTCTGCACCTGCCACTTGACTACAATCCCGAAATGCTGACTGCCCGTGCGGCGGAAAGGCTGCATATACGCCTTTGTGATATCGCGCAGGTAGAGATTGAAAAGCGGACCGTGGATATCTCGGATAAAGACGATGTCCACTTTCTCATGATCCTTTGCGTCCATGTATCGGTGGATGAGAAGGAAATTCTTTCTTTGGTTCGGGATAAAAGCATGACCAGGGTGCTTCCTGAACCATATATCATGACAAGACCCAAAATTCCGCAACAAAGACCGGTCGTCATCGGCTGCGGCCCTGCCGGCATGTTTGCGGCGCTGATTCTTGCAGAGGCCGGTCTGCGGCCCATTCTGCTGGAACGCGGTCTGGACGTGGACCGCCGTAAACATAGCGTTGACTCTTTTTGGCGGACAGGCATGTTGGATACGCAATCGAATGTGCAATTTGGAGAGGGTGGCGCAGGCACTTTCTCGGATGGAAAACTGAAGATCGGAAAACGGGACCCACGTAAAAACAAGATACTGGATGAGTTGGTTGAACTGGGTGCCCCTCCGGATATTCTTTTCTCGGGCAAACCGCATATCGGTACGGACAAGCTGGTGGAAACCGTGAAGGCCATCCGGCGGAAAATTGAATCCCTGGGCGGTGAAGTGCGGTTTGAAGCAACCGTGACGGAAATCAACAAGTCGGATGGTCGTGTCACCGGCGTTGGTTATCTGGAAAAGGGCATTGCCAGCATACTGGAAGCAAGCCATGTCATTCTGGCCATCGGCCACAGTGCACGGGATACCATGGCGCGTTTGTTCGATCAAGGCGTTCGCATGGAGCAGAGCACGTTTGCGGTCGGCGTGAGAATTGAGCATCCCCAGTCGATCATCAACAAGATCCAGTACGGTCGTTTCGCCGGTCATCCCATGCTGGGCGCGGCAGACTACAAAATGGTGGTTCATCTGCCGAACGGCCGTGGCGTCTATACCTTCTGCATGTGCCCCGGGGGAACGGTCGTTGCAGCCACTTCGGAAACAGACTGTGTTTCCACCAACGGAATGAGCGAATATGCGAGAAATGGGTGCAATGCCAATACCGCTCTGCTGGTGACGGTGGGGAAAGAGGACATGCAAAGCGAGCATCCTCTTGCGGGAATTGCCTATCAGCGGCAACTCGAACAGGCGGCTTTCCTTGCCGGAGGCGGCGGGTACAAGGCCCCCGTGCAAAGGCTGGAGGATTTTCTGGCAAAGAGGCGGACTTCCGCTTTTGGGGATGTGCTGCCCACCTACTTGCCTGGCACGGAATTCGGTGAGATGGACGCCTGTCTGCCGGAAGCCGTCTCGGACTCCCTGCGTCAAGCCATTGTTGAAATGGGTCTCTGGATGCCTGGATTTGCCTATCCCGACGCACTCCTGACCGGAGCCGAAACCCGCAGTTCTTCTCCTGTGCGCATGCCGCGGGATGCAAGGGGGGAAGCAATCGGTATCCGTGGATTGTACCCCTGCGGGGAAGGAGCCGGATATTCCGGTGGCATCATTTCCGCGGCGGTGGATGGCGTCTTCTGCGCCGAGAGAATTCTGGCGGATTGTGATGCGAAAAGCCGATTTCATGTGGAATGCGATGATGCATTGAAAAGGTAATAAGGGGTATTGAAGGGCTATTCTTCCATGGCTTATTTTGATATAGTGGAGTATATGGATCTGTATGAAAAATGCAAATGAGGTCCCCCTAACAACCCATGATATGACTCTTGGTTGGGATTATTCTGATCTATTCAGCCTGTCTGATTTCTACAGGGAAAGAAGTGACTGCCATGCGTAAAAAGATAAGCAAGCCGGCGTCTGAATCAGATACCGGCGATGTGTGTTTTCAAGATAAGGATTCCACGGTCTTCCTTCCTACGACTGCCCCCATGGAAGACGGAGAGTTGACATCGGACCCACGAAGCAGATTCCCCATCGTGGGCATCGGGGCTTCCGCCGGGGGGCTTTCGGCATTCGAGGCTTTCTTTTCCGGGATGCCGGTCGACAGGGATCCCGGCATGGCCTTTGTGCTGGTACAGCACCTTGCGCCCGATCATAAGAGCATTCTCACGGAGATCATCCGGCGGTTCACGCGCATGGAGGTCTTTGAAGTCGAGGATGGAATCCTTGTAAAGCCCAACTGCACCTATATCATTCCACCCAATCGCGATATGGCCTTTCTCAATGGGACCCTTCAGTTGCTGGAACCCACAGTACCACACGGACACCGGTTGCCGATTGATTTTTTCTTTCGTTCCCTTGCGCAGGACCAGCACGAACGGGCCATTTGCATCGTGCTTTCCGGTACAGGCAGTGATGGCAGCATGGGGGTTCGCGCCGTCAAGGCCGAAGGCGGCATGGCAATGGTGCAGAACCCGGCATCCACAGAGTATGATGGGATGCCCCGCAGCGCCATCCGCACGGGACTTGTGGACTTTGAGCTGCCACCTGCGGAAATGCCGGCCCAACTTCTGGCCTATGCGGAACACGCCTTTGTGAAGGCGGCTGCACCGGCTGTTGCGACATCGCCGAAAACCGAAAACCTGTTGAAGAAGATATTCGTTCTGCTTCGCGCGCAGACCGGCCACGACTTTTCCCAGTACAAGCAGAGCACCATCCGGCGGCGCATCGAACGGCGCATGGCTGTCCAGCAGATTGACGGAATGGATGGATATGTTCAGTATCTGCAGCAGGCACCGAAGGAAGTGGAAGCGCTTTTCAGAGACATGCTCATCGGGGTGACCAGTTTTTTCCGGGACCCGGAGGCTTTCAAGGCGCTGGAGGAGCAGGTGATCCCCAAACTGTTCGCAGGCAAGGTTCCGGGTTCCAGCATACGCATCTGGTGCACGGGATGCTCCACGGGGGAGGAAGCCTATTCTTTGGCCATACTCCTGCAGGAAAGGCTGGATGTTCTTCGACAGAAGTACAAGGTGCAGGTGTTCGCGACGGACATCGACAGCCAGTCGATTGCCGTTGCACGCATGGGCCGTTACCCGGCAAACATCTCATCCGATCTGTCGCAGGAAAGACTTGAACGTTTTTTCACCCTTGAACCGGGAGGAGAGTCATACCGAATCCAAAAATACATTCGGGATTTGCTGGTTTTTTCAGAACAGGATCTGATCAGGGACCCGCCGTTCTCAAAAATCGACCTCATCAGCTGCAGGAATCTCATGATCTATCTGAATGGAGATGTGCAGAAAAAGCTGATCCCCATGTTCCATTACGCACTGAATCCGGGAGGGATGCTTTTTCTGGGCACATCGGAAACGGTGGGAGAACATGACCTGCTGTTCTCTGCCAATGATCGAATCAGAAAAATATACAGCCGCCGGGAGGATGTTGTCGAAACCAGGCATCCCTGGCCTGTCCGACCAATTATGTCCACACCCTTGTTGGAGGTCACGCATGAACTTCCTTCAGGAAAGGGGGGCAGTGCGGCAAGGGTTTCT
>JAIFNI010000078.1 GCA_020047785.1 Clostridia bacterium | reverse complement strand
GCAGTGAAAGCCGGTCTTCACGAAGATGCATGAAAGCAGGTCTTCACGAACTTCACGAAGATGCATGAAAGCAGGTCTTCACGAAGACGGATGAAAGCAGGTCTTCACGAAGATGGGAAAACAGCATGCTTGACAGGACGAGAAGGCTCAGTTTTTTGGAGATTTGGCGTCCATCAGAATCAGATCATGCAGGCCCCTGCGCAGGTTCAGCAAAGTCTTGCGAATTTGGAGAAATGCGTCCTGAAAACGTCCCGCTCCCAACCCAGGGTCGAAGTCAACTCTCGAACCCGTGTCCAGCTCTTCCTCGATTCGATGCAGGTCCCCCTTCAGGTTCGACTGAAGAACCTCCAGCGTCAGAGCCATTTCGCGCTCCATGGCAGTCTGACGTTCGATTTCACCATAGCTGGCTATCGCCTGTCGGACAGTGGCCAGTTTTATCTGGAGCGAAGCAGATTCTTCCTCCAACAACCAGTTTTGCGTTGTATCCCGGAGAAAGAGAATATGTCCCCCTATGCGGCCACGGGTTCTCCTGACGGCATCAAGCTGCCAGGAGACGCGACGTCTCGGGTGATTCAGAAAAAAAGAGCCCGATGCGGTTTCCGCCGCAGCTCCCCAGGCCTGTTCAACCGCATGGACGAATTCTTCGCCAACTTCATCGGTGCGAAGAAGAGCCAACCATTCCGCAAAACCGGATATTCCCTCGGCCAGCTCGGGCATGACACGGTTCCAGGATAGCATCCGGCCATACCCGTTGAAAGTCAGAATCGCCTCATCCATGGCTTTCAGCGCATCCGGGGGCCAGTTCGGCTCCGGCAGGGCGAATATCCGGGCAGCATCCGGTTGTCTCAGCAAAAACATCAGCACAATCAGGTTCATGCTGTAAGTGCCCGGCAGGGAAGTCAGCAGGCTGACATCCTGATGCATCAGGTCGCGGATGAACAGGATGAGGAAAAGCAGACCGGACAGGATCTGAACGAAAAGAACAATCAGATACCTGGGTCTTTGGCGGATGTCGTGCAGCAGCAGTCGGCCGATGGACAGGCTGCCGTTCAAAAACATGGCGATCAGTGTGGCGCAGATGATGAAATACAACGGACCCGGTCTTGTGTCCGTAAGGGTTGTGATATTGAAGACCAGACCATGCCAGGGGTTGCCGGCAATCATCACGGAAAACATCACCATCAGTGCAAGAGAGGCTGCAAGCATGTTTCGTGGTGGATTTCGATGCAGACCAAGCCGATAGGACACATGATTCCATTCATGACAGGCCAGACAGAACGAGGCAAGGGCGAATCCGGTGAAGAGCCAGAAAAGGATATCCGTCGGAGCGATGAGAATCGCAGCCCGCAGCAGCATCCAGAGGCAGAGCAGTCGTGACATCCGGACGAGGTGCGTGGCCAGTTCCGATTTGCGCGTTTGAATGAAGAAGCCTGTCTGGACCCAGATGAGGAGGAAAAGGGACAGGATGATCAGACCCATGTCCATGAGATTCTTCATCTGTCCCCACCCTCCGTCATGATGCGCCGATGCCATGACGGACTTCATATTCCGATATGGCCTCTTCCTTTTTCAAGGTGAGTCCGATTTCATCCAACCCCTGCAGCAGGAACTGACGGCGGTCTTCGTCCACGTCGAACCGGCAGGAGAAACCATCCGTACCGGCAATGCTCCTGGCGTTCAGATCGATTGTCAGCTGATATCCCGGATGGGCATCCACCCTGACGAAAAGATCCTGAATGACTTCTTCCGGCAGACGGATGGGCAGCATGCCGTTCTTGAAGCAGTTGTTGTAGAATATGTCTGCAAAACTGGGAGCCAGGATGGCTTGGATGCCGAAATCGTTGAGTGCCCACGGTGCGTGTTCCCGGGAGGAGCCGCAGCCGAAATTGGCCTGTGCGAGCAGGATTGATGCATGGCGATAGGGTTCGCGGTTGAGGACGAATTCTGGAATTTCCGCACCGCTTTCCTCAAAACGCCATTCAAAGAAAAGATACCGTCCGAATCCCGACCGTTCGATACGCTTGAGGAACTGCTTGGGGATGATGGCATCCGTATCGATGTTCATGCGCGCGAGTGGAGCGACAACGCCTGTATGGATGGTGAAAGCCTGCATGGCTCAATCTCCTTTCATGGGGACGAGTCGGTATCCCGGTTGGCGGCATCAGCTGAAGCAACCGGGTGTGACGCCTGAACCGGAAATCCGACTTGCGGTTCATTTACCGCGCAAAGGTGCGGATGTCGGTGAAATGTCCTTCGATGGCAGCCGCGGCAGCCATGGCGGGAGAAACGAGATGTGTGCGGCCTCCCCGACCCTGACGCCCTTCGAAGTTGCGGTTCGAGGTGGAGGCGCAGCGTTGTCCCGGTTGAAGTACATCCGGATTCATCGCCAGGCACATGCTGCATCCGGCGTCACGCCACTCGAAGCCGGCTTCCGTGAAGACACGATCCAACCCCTCTTCTTCGGCCTGTTTTTTCACCAGTCCCGAACCGGGCACCACAATGGCAGTGACGTTCGGATGGACCTTGTGACCCTTCGCCACGGCCGCAGCCGCGCGGAGGTCCTCTATCCGGCCATTGGTGCAGGACCCGATGAAGCAGTAATCTATCGCGATTTCGGTCATGGGCGTGCCCGGCACAAGACCCATGTACACAAGAGCGGCGCGGATGGATTCCTGTTTCGCCGGTGAAAGCCAATCGGCAGGGTTCGGCACATTTCCGGTGATCGGACCGCCCATGCCCGGACTTGTTCCCCAGGTGACCTGAGGCGCGAGGGAGGCGGCATCGAATACGAGCAATTCGTCATATGCGGCGTCCGGGTCCGTCACAAGGGAACGCCAGCTCTCCACAAGTTTGTCGTAGGCCGCGTCTTCGGGCAACTGCTGGCGGCCGCGGAGATATTCGAAGGTGGTGTCATCCGGTGCGATAATGCCGGCGCGTGCGCCTGCCTCAATGGTCATGTTGCAGACCGTCATGCGTTCTTCCATGCTCATGGCGCGGATGGCTTCACCCGTGTACTCGATGACGTATCCGGTGCCGAAGTCCGTGCCGTATTGCGCGATGATGCCGAGGATGATGTCCTTGGCGGTCACCCCGGGACCGGGAAGACCGGCGATGCGCAGTTCCATCGTGCGCGAGGTTGCCTGGAGCAGGCATTGGGTGGCGAGGACATGCTCCACCTCTGACGTGCCGATGCCGAAGGACAAGGCGCCGAAAGCACCATGTGTGGCTGTATGACTGTCCCCGCAGACAATGGTCATGCCGGGCTGGGTGTAACCGAGTTCCGGTCCCATGACATGTACGACGCCCTGGCGGATGTCGTTCATGCCATAGAGTGTGATGCCGGTTTCTCTGCAGTTCCCGGCCAAGGTATCCATCTGCTGCCTGGAGATGGGATCCTTGATGTTGAAGCGATCCTGCGTCGGGACATTGTGATCCATCGTGGCAACCTGGCGTTCCGGCCGGCGAACCTTGCGCCCGGCGAGGCGCAGGCCCTCGAAAGCCTGTGGGGAGGTCACTTCATGGATCAGTTGGAGGTCGATGTACAACAGACCGGTTTCGCCAGGTTCCGTGCGTACTTCATGGGCCTTTCGGATTTTCTCGTACAAGGTTGTTCCTGCCATGCCGTGAATCCTTTCTCTCCAAACGGGGACGGGCGGTCCGACCACGGCTTGCGGCCGACGTTTCGGACCCAATTCATTATACAGGATGCCGCATGGCCCGCAAAGGGGTGAGGGGAGACTTCCAAGCTCTATGCGGTTTCAGTATACACAAATTCCAGGATGAAATATAATACTGCTTAATCATGCATATCATAACCTATGGTTATGAGAAAATGGCTATCGGGGAAGGATGAAGGAATGCCATGACGATGGATGCCTATCACGTTTTTTATGAAGTCGGCCTGTCCGGCAGCATCACGCGAGCGGCGGAGAAGCTCTACATCAGCCAGCCCGCAGTCAGCAAAACCATCCGGCTGCTGGAGCGGCAGATTGGTTTTCCCCTTTTCCTCCGGCAGGCGAAAGGGGTGGAATTGACGGACGAAGGGCGGATTCTCTTCCGGTATGTGAAAAATGCGATGGAACAGATATCCGCCGGGGAACAGATGGCCCTCCAGCTGAAAAAACTGGATGCCGGAGAGGTTCGCATCGGCATCAGCCACACTTTGTGCCGGCATTGGTTTCTTCCCCGGCTCAAACAATTTCACGACCTGCATCCGGAACTGCGGATCCAGGTGTTCAACCGGACCGCTCCGGAGACATCCCGCATGTTGTATGGGGGAGAAATCGATTTCGGGATCGTC
This sequence comes from Clostridia bacterium, assembly GCA_020047785.1. Taxonomy (GTDB): domain Bacteria; phylum Bacillota; class Clostridia; order DSM-8532; family DSM-8532; genus JAEWSN01. The sequence goes on along the minus strand of JAIFNI010000078.1, from coordinate 10,085 downwards.
AGCCAGCCATGGGAGGTGGAGGAAACCCATTTCCGTACGCTGACCACCATCCAGGATGTCTTCGTGACCAACAGGAAGGAACTTGTACCGGACAAACCGATTCCCCTGCGGGATATCGTAAAATTCCCGTTGATGCTGCTGGAACGGGAGAACACATCCCGGCAGCAGCTGGACCGGTATTTTGCCACGCAAGGTGTATCCGTGAAGGCGGATATTGAAATCAGCTCCATGGATTTTCTGATCGAATTCGCAAAAATCGGGCTGGGTGTGGCAGCCGTCATCCGCAGCTTCGTGAGGCAGGAGCTCGAAGAAGGAATGCTGTTTGAAATACCGGTCGAACCGGCTCCACTGCCCAGAAAAGTCGGCATTCTGACGCATGGGGACTTGCCGTTGTCCCATGCAGCCAAGGCATTCGTCAGCTTTCTGGCGCAGACACGGGACGAGACTGTGGGGATTTGAACGAGGATTTTCCAGCGAAATCGTTGTCGGGGACCGCTGGATTCATCCGGATTCATCGAAAAATTCAATCCACCCGGTCGGTATTCAGGGCTGCCAGCCAGCCGTATCCCTCCCGATTGAACCGCAGGCACGAGAGCCGTGCATGCTCCGGTGCAAACCGCCAGCTGGATTCCTCCGGGAGCTGCAGGCCATGCGCCAGCAGGCATCGGATTGGACCCGCGTGGGAAATCAGCAGACACCTCGTCCAATCCTTTCGGGCCAGCACGTGATCGAGCAGGCTGGCTGTCCGTTGCCACATATCCAGGAAGGATTCGCCGCCGGGTGGTGTGAAGTGCATCCAGTCTTCCTGCCAGCTGTGCCACAATGCCGGTTGGTTCTCCTTCATCTGTGCGGCTGACAGGCCTTCCCACTCTCCGAAGTCCCGTTCGGCCAGTGCGCGCTCCGGCGCGGCCATGATGCCGGGAAACGCAGTCTCCACGGTCTGCAGGGCGCGGAGCAGCGGACTGGAAAGCACCAGGTCGAACGGACCGGTAAGGCGTCCCGCGAGATGCCTCGCCTGCGCGAAACCTGTTTGATTGAGCGGGGGGTCCATCGTTCCAAAGTAAACACCAGCCACATTCAAGTCTGTCTGGCCATGGCGCAGCATCCATAATTCGCGCATGTATCGTCCCTTCCATCCTGTCGTATTCATGACTGTGCGTCTCATGCCGGAGAAAACGGCGCTGCTCGACGGCCCGGAATCCAGGACCGCTTCAGAACCATTTCGTCAGGAGGAGCCAGAGCGGTAGCGCCAAAGCCTGTGCGCCTTCGCAGGCTGCTCCGAGCACATCCCCGGTCACGCCGCCCAATGGCTTCGCCATGCGGTTCAGCAGCAGCAGGACCACAAGGGTGGATGCCCCTGTCCAGGCAAGTCCCGCCCATCCCAGGATCAGGAAGCCTGCTGCAAAGGCAGTGGCAAGTCCCAGGACAAGTTCACGCTTTCCGCAGAAGACCACGAAGGACTTGCCCAGACCGCCTTCCGGCCGCGCGTACGGGTACAGGGCCGCACCGGATACCGAACCGATTCGTCCGATCACAGGCCAGAGGCAAAGGACCCCGAAACGGTCCGCATCAGGCAGGGAGACGATACTCGATGCATCCAGGGCCAATACGAAAATAACAGCGAGCAGGCCGAAGGAGCCCACCCGGCTGTCCTTCATGATTTCGAGCATCCGGTCACGCGAACGGCCGGAAAGAATGCCGTCGAACGTGTCGCCAAGTCCGTCGAGATGAAGTCCGCCTGTGATGGCCACATAGGCGAGTAGTGTCAGGACGCCTGCGGGAAAAGCCGGAAGTCCCAGTCTCAGCACAAAATCGCAGCCGGCTGTCCACAAGCCGATGACAAGACCCGTGAGTGGCGCATAGGCTAGGGATTTGCCGAATTCCTCATCTGGCATGGCCCCGCCACCCGGCAGCGGGATGCGCGTGAAAAAACGGATGGCGGCGAAAAACCTCTTGAGAGGCCGATTTACCCAATTCATGCCGGATTCCCCCCGAACGGCTTGATTCGGACCGGAATGCCGCTGACACAGAGAATCACTTCTTCCGCATGGGCTGCGAGCAATTGGTTCGCGCGTCCGGCGGCATCCCGGAAGAGGCGTCCCGATGCATAATCCGGCACCAGACCCATCCCCGCTTCATTGGTCACCGCAATCAGGGGACAGGAGAGCTGGTCTGCAGCCGCCATGAGTCCTTCCACTTCCTCCCGTACGGAGGCTTCCACCCGGTCCGCATCTTCCGGCGAGATGGTGTCCCAATCCTTCAATTCCCGGACCATGCACTGGGAAACCAGCAGCGTGATGCAATCCAGCAGGACGGCCTCGGGTGGAGGCTGGATGGATGCCGCTTCCAGAATGCGCGCCCCAACATTTTCCGACGCTTCAAGGGTTTGCCAGCCCGAAGGACGACGGGCTTTGTGACGAACCACCCTGTCCGCCATTTCCTCATCCGAGACGGTACAGGTGGCCGCGTACAGGATACCGGTACCGGGCGTTTTTTCAAAGGATGCCGCCAGGGATTCGGCATGGGTGCTTTTTCCGGAACGGGCTCCGCCGGTGATCAGAATGAGTTTTCCCATGATTTCATGCCCCCCTGTCATCGGCGGTCGGACGAATGTCCACCATGAAATCATTTACGATGTCACCTTCCTCGAAGGTGGCCATCTCATCGGCTACCGCCATGGCCATGTCCAGGATGGGGAACATCAGGGCACAGCCGGTTCCTTCGCCCAGCCGCATGTTCATCTGCAGGGAGGGAGAGAGGCCCATTGCCTTCATGGCGTGCAGGTATCCCGGCTCCGCAGAGGCATGGGAGGGGATCAGGAATTCCTTCACCCCCGGGTGGATGCGGCAGGCCAGCAATGCGGCGACCGCAGAGATGAATCCGTCCACGACCACAGGAATCCGGAGAGCGGCCCCGGCGAGAAAACAACCTGCCATGCCACCGATATCGAATCCACCGACCTTGGACAGGATATCCAGCGGGTCGTCGGGATTCGGTCGGTTCACGGCAAGCGCCCGTTCAATGACGTGCATCTTGTTGTGCCAGGCGGCATCGGTCAGTCCGGCCCCCCGCCCTACGACAAGGTCCGCAGGCAAGCCTGTGAAGGACATCAGCATGGCGCTGGCCGTACTCGTGTTGCCGATGCCCATTTCGCCCGTGCCGATGACGTCGATGCCTTCCTTTTTCAGCTGTTCGACGATTTCAATGCCGGTTTCAATGGAACGTACCGCTTCCTCCCGGCTCATGGCAGGACCCTTTGACATGTTCCGGGTGCCTTTCGCAATTTTTCGGTCCAGTACACCCGGACAGGAGCGATCGTCCGCGATGCCGACATCCGCAATTCGAAGGAAAGCGCCAGCCTGGCGGCTCAAAACGCAAACGCCTGTCCGGCCAAGGGTGAAATTGTCGGTCTGCGTGCGCGTGACGGAGATGGGACAGGCACTGACGCCTTCCTCACAGATCCCGTTGTCCGCACACAGGATGACGATGCATTTTCGGGGAAGGCGTTGTCTGACATTGCCAGTGATGCCCGCAATCCGGATGGCGAGATCCTCCAGTTTCCCGAGGCTGCCAAGCGGCTTGATGAGGGAATCCTGTCGTGCGAGGGCGGCGGCCAGCGCCGCCGGATCGAGGGGACGGATGAGATTTACTGTTTCCTGCAGGTTCAAAGGACACCTCCCGGATCTGGTACTGCTGTATGGGATGGATCATGCCTTGGCTTCGACAAGACTATCGATCCGATGTGACACATCGAAACCAATGAAGTGTCACATCGGAACCAGTTATGCGACAAATCTGCTCCGATTCCCGGCCCATCTACCAGTGTAGGACAATCGGAAGTTTGCCGCAACCCTGTCATATACGCATTTCAGGAAGAGGTCGAGATATTGCAAGCCAAGAAGGATTATTTACCACGGGCCATCATTCCAAATAAGAACATGCCAAAGGAGCGCATCCAAATGAGAACATGCCAAAGGAGCGCATCCAAATGAGAACATGCAGAAGCTAATCTGCCAAAGTACGCGAACAGGCCGGCTCCATTCGGAACCGGCCTGAAGATGGGCGGTATACGGATTGGTTTTGCCGGCGGATTGTCACACCGGAGATTTGTCGGCGGATTGTCACGCCGGAGCCGACACACAGACCGGGCTTCAGGTCTTTCAGCCGAGAATTTTCGCCAGATCGGCTTCCGGTGTGCTGATGGGGGTGAGGTTCCACTTTTCGACCAGCACGTTCAGAACGGTGGGAGAGACGAATGCGGGGAGCGTGGGTCCGAGGTAGATGTTTTTGATGCCGAGTGCCAGCAGGGTGAGGAGGATGCACACGGCCTTCTGTTCGTACCAGGAAAGGACCAGCGTAAGGGGCAGGTCGTTCACACCGCACCCGAATGCTTCGGCCAGCGCGACGGCAACCTGGATGGCGCTGTAGGCATCGTTGCACTGGCCCATGTCCATGATGCGGGGAAGTCCGCCGATGGAGCCGATATCCAGATCATTGAAGCGGAACTTGCCGCAGGCCAGCGTGAGGATGACGGTATCCTTCGGTGTCTGCTGCACGAAATCCGTGTAGTAGTTGCGTCCGGGTTTTGCACCGTCACAGCCGCCGACAAGGAAAAAGTGCTTGATGGCACCGGCCTTCACCGCGTCAATCACCACATCGGCCACACCCAGCACGGTTCCGTGGCCGAAGCCGGTGGTCAGCGTGCTGCCGCCGTTGATGCCTGTGAACGCACGATCCTCCGCCCAACCGCCGAGTTCGATTGCTCTGTCAATGACAGGACCAAAATCCTTGGTGCCGTCTTCTGCCTCTGGAATGTGCACGAGTCCGGGAAATCCGACCACGGCGGTCGTGAAGACACGGTCCTTGTAGGAAGTCTTCGGGGTCATCAGACAGTTCGTGGTGAACAGGAAGGAGGCGGGTACACCGTCGAATTCCTTCTGCTGGTTCTGCCAGGCGGTGCCGAAATTTCCCTTCAGCTGCGGGTATTTCTTCAATTCCGGATATCCGTGCGCCGGCAGCATTTCCCCGTGTGTGTAAATATTGACCCCTTTGCCCGTGGTCTGGTCGAGCAGCATTTTGAGATCCAGCAGGTCATGTCCCGATATGACGATGAATGGGCCCTTCTCCACCTTCAATGTGACGGCGGTGGGAACCGGAGTGCCGTAGGCGGACGTGTTGGCTTCATCGAGCAGGGCCATGCATTTCAGGTTTGCGTTTCCGAATTCCATCAGCAGATCCAGCCATTCCGGCACGGTGTGATCCTCGCCGACCGCCTTCATACCCTTGAACAGCCAGCCTGTGACTTCCGGGTCATCCTTTCCGAGCTGGTGCGCATGATAGGCGTAGGCGGCCATGCCGCGCAGACCGAGCAGAAGCAGGGAGCGGAGGGACACAATGTCCTCGTTGCCCGCAAAGAGGTCCGTGCCGGGCATGTCAGCCAGGGAGGGACCCGAGAATCCTGCACCCGCCAGGTAGTTCGTTTTCTCCGCGCGGATTTTCTCGGTCAGTTCCTTGAGGACTTCATCATCGAAACTCACGTTGGTGACTGTGATGAATAAACCCTCCATCATCAGAAGATCGGCTTTCTTCGAGCGGGTTTTGCCATCGGTTGCGCGGGACAGGCCCACAAGCGCACCCGTCAGGGTATCCTGGATGTTCGAGGTTTCCGGCTGCTTGCCGCATACGCCGACTTTTGAACAGCCTTTTCCGCCTGCGGTCTGTTCACATTGAAAACAAAACATGGACATGGGGTACCTCCTTGTGAATCGGCAGTCCATCGGACTGTGCCGTCGTGTTCTGTTTGGACCGGAACCATTGCGTCCGGCGCGCGTTTTGCGTGTCCAACTTTCGCATATGACAAACCCGTCACCTGCATGGCGGGCATCGGCACAGAATCAGTCCGCGAGGATCTCTCCGCCGGTCCCGATGGTGACGACCTGCCACGGAATCATTTTGCCGCTTCGAATCAGGGCTGTTTTGACCGCATTGGCGATTCCGCCGCAACAGGGAACATCCATGCGAAGAACCGTGATGCTTTTGATTTCATTGTTTGCGAGGATGGCTGCGATTTTTTCTGCATAATCGCCTTCATCCAGCTTCGGGCAGCCGATCAGCGTGATTTTGTTCTTCATGAAGTCGTTGTGGATGTTCGCATAGGCATAGGCGGTACAGTCCGCGGCCACCAGAAGATGGGCGTTCTGCAGGTAAGGTGCCTTCACGGGAACGAGTTTGATCTGGACAGGCCATTGACGCAGTTGGGATTCCCGCGGTTGCATAACGGAAGGGTCCTGTACCTTGGCAGCAGCGGGTTTGGTCGGGATGGATCGGGCCTGTGTGCCGGGGCAGCCGCAGGCGAGGGTTTCCGGGAAGACGCCGTCTGTTTTCGCCGGTTTCACATCCATGGCGGTCCGGATCTTCACCACATCCGCATCGATGGCGGACCTGGCCTTCACCGCTGCCTCATCGAAGGCGTCCGCTTCCCGCTCCTCGATGGTGATGGCGCCGGTGGGGCATTCGGGCAGGCAGGCGCCGAGTCCGTCGCAGTATGCGTCGGTGACGAGTTTCGCCTTTCCGTCCATCAGCTGCAGTGCGCCTTCATGACAGGCGGTTATGCACAGACCGCATCCGTTGCATTTTGAATCATCTATGGCGATGATGCTTCTTTTCATGGAGCCTCCCTGATGACGCGACGATTGTATCGGTCCATCGTCGCGCTTGCATTTGATGTATCAATCATATAAAATTACAACCATTGATTCGGTAGCCGAAGATACAAACGGCAAGAGGTGAAAATGAACGATGCCTGGCTGCAAAGTCTTGAACAATGTCCGCTTTTTCAGGAGATCGCGGAGGCTGATCTGCGTGTGATGCTGGCATGTTTCATGCCGCGTGTTGCAGGGTACAAGCGGGGGGAATATGTCTGTCTGGAGGGAGACGAGCAGAAAACGGTCGGAGTTCTTCTTTCAGGCCGTCTCAGTGTGAACCGTGAAACGCTGGCCGGCAACAAGATGGTCATGGCTACCCTTTCACCTGGGGAACTCTTCGGGGAAATGGCCGCTTTTTCCGGCCGCAGGCGCTGGCCGGCCTCCGTTGCAGCCCTTGAGGCTTCCGAAGTGATGTTCCTGCCCGTCGAACGTTTCTCCGTCACATGTGCCGATTCCTGTGAAAGTCATGCCAGCATCATCCGCAACATGCTGGGGATCATTTCCCGCAAGGCCCTGATGCTCAACCGGAAGGTCGAATACCTCACCCTGAAGGGCATGCGTGAAAAATTATGCAGGTATCTCATGGAACAGAGCCGAAGTCAAGGTGGAACAACATTCACCATGGATATGAACCGGAATGAACTGGCGGATTTCCTGAATGTATCCCGGCCATCGATGTCACGCGAGCTTGGCCGCATGCGGGATGAGGGACTCATCGACTTCTACCGGGGTTCCGTCCGCATCCTGATGCCGGAGCAGCTGCTCCGGTATTGTCCCGACAATGCCTGAGTCAGAGTTGAAAAATGGGTAAGAATCAGGAGAGTTTTTTATGAAGAACAGAAAGATGAGGAGCAGCGTCATGTTGAAGAGAACCAAGATTGTCTGCACACTCGGTCCCGCCGTGGAAGAAGAAGCCGTCATGCGCCAGCTGATTCTGGAAGGCATGGACGTAGCCCGTCTGAACTTTTCACATGGCAGTCACGAGGAGCATCTCGGCCGTGTCATGACCCTGAAGAAACTCCGCATGGAAATGAAGAGACCCCTCGCGCTCCTGCTGGACACGAAGGGACCCGAGGTTCGCCTCAAGACGCTGGAGAACGGGGTGGCGGAACTGGAGAAGGACAGCCGCTTCATTCTCACCACGCAGGACTGCGTTGGAAATGCGGAACGCGCGGCTGTCACATACGACAGGCTGCATGAGATGGTGCGGCGCGATACGCGCATCCTGATCGATGACGGACTTGTGGAACTGAAAGTCATCGATGTGGTGGATTACGACATCATCTGCCAGGTCATGAACAGCGGAACCATCAAGAACCGAAAAAGCGTGAATATTCCCGGCGTGAAGCTGGATATGCCTTACATGAGTCCGAAGGATGTCGAGGATGTGCTTTTTGCCGCCAAGCACGACTTTGATTTCGTGGCAGCGTCCTTCACCCGCAATGCAGCCGATATCAATGAACTCAGGCAGGTACTGGAAGACAATGGCGGCGAAACCATCAAGATCATTGCGAAAATCGAAAACTGGGAAGGTGTGGAAAAAATTGATGAGATCCTGATGGCGGCCGACGGCATCATGGTGGCACGCGGGGACATGGGCGTCGAGATTGACTTCACGGAATTGCCGCGCATCCAGAAGATGCTCATCAAGAAGGCCCGCCAGCATGGCAAGATATCCATCACCGCCACGCAGATGCTCGAATCCATGATCAGCAAGCCGAGACCGACCCGTGCGGAGATCAGTGATGTGGCCAACGCCATCTATGACGGGACGGATGCCATCATGCTCTCCGGTGAAACATCCATCGGCAGATATCCGGTGGAATGCGTGCGGACGATGGCCAAAATCGCGGAACGCACGGAAGCGGCCATTCATTATGTAAAGCGGTTCAATTCCTATGAAACGGAATTCTCCACGTCCATCACAAACGCCATCAGCCATTCCACCTGCTCCACCGCGCATGATCTCGAGGCGAAGGCGATTGTCACGGTCACCAAGACGGGAAGCACCGCCCGCATGATTTCGAAGCATCGCCCGGCATGCCCCATCATCAGCTGCACGACGGACGATCGGGTCTGGAGACAGCTGGCCATGTCCTGGGGGATCGTTCCGGTCCTTGGCACCGAGCAGGGGACCAGTGATGATCTCTTCGAACACGCCGTGACCATGGCCGTTGAAAGCGGTTTGGTCGGAACGGGGGATCTGGTGGTGATCACGGCCGGGATGCCTCTGGGTGTGCCCGGCATGACCAATATCCTCAAGGTTCACATTGTCGGCAATGTGCTGCTGAAGGCCATGGGCGTCGGGACGAAATCCGCACTCGGAACCCTCTGCATCTGCAAGACCGAGGAAGAGGCGCTCAACAAGTTCAACAGCGGCGAAGTACTCGTCATCCCGGAAACCAGCAACCGCATCATGCACATTCTGCGGCACTCCCGCGCCATCATCACAGAGAAGGGAAATGCCACATCCCATGCGGCCATTGTCGGGCTGTCCCTCGACATCCCGGTCATCGTCGGTGCGGCCCATGCGACCGATTTGCTCCGCAGCGGGCTTACGGTTACCGTCGACGCGGCGAAGGGTTCCGTGTACAGCGGGGTTGTTGCCTTGGACTGAGGCATCCTCCGGACGGTGCCCGACATGACCCGACGTCCTCCGGACGGTGCCCGACATGACCGACGTCCTCCGGACGGTGCCCGACATGCTCCGGGACGCTCTGAAAAAGGGAATCCCCTCTACAAAAGATGCAGGAGGCTTGACATGGCATACGCGGCTTGGGTTCTGCTGGCTCTGAACGCCTTCACCTTCTATCTGACCTGGCTGGATAAACGGCGTGCCATCCGCCGTGCCTGGCGGGTTCCCGAAGCCAAGTTCATGACACTGGCCTGCCTGGGCGGAAGCATCGGCCTTTATGCGGGCTGCAGGGTGTTCCGTCACAAAGTCAATCATGTGAAGTTCATGGTCGGCGTCCCGCTCATCCTGGCCTTTCAGGCAGCATTGGCCGGGGTGGCGGTTTTCCTGTTTCACGACAGTCTGTTCTGATTTCTTTCCGGCGACTTATTCCTGCAGCATGCGCAGGAGCCCTTTGATGCCATCCTTGTTGTTGGCGAGCAGTTTGCGGACATAGGCGGTCTCCTGTTCGATGATCCGGTTCAGGGAACGGGCCCCGAGGGTTTCCACGGGAGCCTGGTCATCGGTGAAGACCAAAGGACCGCCATCCACCACGACGGCACGTTCCGACATATAGCGCGCGATGTCGTACAGGTCATGGCCTTCCGGAATGCTTCCCGCGATGTTCTTCCGGTACTGGTCCAGCATGTCCGGGTTGTTGCTGCAGAAGAGCAGGGAATTCGTCACGACATCCAGATCCATCCGATAGA
>JAIFNI010000122.1 GCA_020047785.1 Clostridia bacterium | reverse complement strand
GTGGTGAGGAACGGGACATCAGCACCGCAGACGCGAAGGTCCGCACGCTGGTCATACCGACCAATGAAGAACTCGCCATCGCCCGGGAAACGGCAGCCCTGCTTGCCTGAACGAAAAGATCCGGGAATAATCGGTCATTTTGTTTTCTTCCAGGCCAGTTCGGACAGACAGCGCAGGAAGCGCTGCACGAATCACATTTTTTCCAGGGCGGCCGGACCGGTGACGGTTCCGGCCGTCTTTTTCCTGACAGGTTGACAATTCCTTGACGAACGTTTTACAATGGTCATTACTATTTCAAACGGTCAACCAGGAGGACACATCATGAAAGTGTGCAAATTCGGCGGGACGTCTATGGCGAATGCGGAGCAGATCAGAAAAGTCTGCCAGATCGTCACATCGGATCCGGAGCGGAAGGTCGTTGTGGTCTCAGCACCGGGAAAACGGTTCGACAAGGACACCAAGATCACCGACATGCTGATTGACTGTGCCGAAAAATACCTGAAGAACAAAGATTACGAATCGATTCTCTCCAGCATTGTGCTGCGGTACTCGGAAATCGCCAGAGACCTGAATCTGGACGATGAAGTGATGCGGGACATCGAAAGCAATCTTCGCACACGCGTCCAGATGGGGTATGACTCCGACGCGAAATTTCTGGACCGCATGAAAGCGGCGGGCGAGGACAATGCGGCACGCCTGGTCGCCCAGTATCTCCGAAAAATCGGTCATCGCACCCATTACGTGAATCCGAAGGATGTCGGTCTTTTTCTGAGCGATGAGTTCGGAAATGCCCGCGTACTTCCGCAATCCTTCAAGAATCTGACAAAATTGAAGGAAATGGACGGCATCGTCGTGTTCCCCGGCTTCTTCGGCTATTCCCTCTCCGGCGATGTGGTCACTTTTTCACGCGGTGGTTCCGACATCACCGGTTCCATTCTCTCCGCCGCCCTCGAAGTGCAGGTATATGAAAACTTCACGGATGTGGATTCTGTTTTTGTGGCGAATCCCCGCATCATCAAAAATCCGGCAGCAATTTCCGAGTTGACGTATCGGGAAATGCGGGAACTCTCCTACGCAGGTTTCACCGTTCTGCATGAGGAAACACTGGAGCCCGTCTTCCAGCGCGGCATTCCGGTCAATATCCGCAACACGAACAACCCGGACGCTCCCGGCACCCTGATCACACCTGTCCGCTCGCAGGGGTTTGACATCCCGCTTTCAGGCATAGCCGGCGACAAGGGTTTCTGCAGCATCAACATCAACAAGTACATGATGAACCGGGAAATCGGGTTCGGCCGCAAGGTACTGCAGATTCTGGAGGAGGAGTTCGTTCCATTCGAACACATGCCCTCCGGCATTGACGATATCTCGATTATCGTCCGTACCCAGCATCTGGACAGCGACAAGAAGAGCCGCATCATGGAGAGGATTTCGAAGGAACTTCGGGTCGACAGCGTCAGCTTCGAATATGATCTGGCACTCGTCATGGTCGTAGGCGAAGGCATGAAGCACCGCATCGGTGTCACTACACGCGTTTCAAAGGCGCTGGCTGAAAAAAGCATCAACATCCGCATGATCAACCAGGGTTCATCGGAAGTGAGCATCATGTTCGGCGTGAACGAAGCCGATGTCGATCGCGCCGTGATCGCCATCTACGAGGAATTTTTCGCTGACGGAAACGAATGTGAAAACTGAAAGCAAAGTCTTTCGGGGACAAGATGGAACGATGGCGCATCAACCTCTACAGTGTCTGGTTCACCCAGATCATCTCCATCATGAGCTTCAATCTGGGCATGCCCTTCATGGTCTACTACATTCAGGAAATGGGCATGCATGATCCGGCCCAAATCAAGCTGTACGCCGGAATCCTGAGTGCAGGCCCGGCCATTACGCTTGGTTTGATGGCTCCGGTCTGGGGCCGTCTCGCAGACAGATTCGGCAAGAAAATCATGCTGCTGCGTGCGGTGATGTTCGGCAGCGTCATCATGCTGGGTCTCGGCATGGCGACACAGGTCTGGCAATTGGTTGTCCTGCGGATGATTCAGGGAGTCTTCACCGGAACCATCACGGCTTCTTCCGCTCTGGTCGCTTCAACCGTGCCGGAGAACAAGATGGGTTATTCCCTTGGGTTTCTTGCTTCCTCCACGGCCATCGGCGGCTCCGTCGGTCCGGCACTGGGCGGTCTGATGGCGGAATGGCTCGGATACCGGTACAGTTTTCTGTTGGGCGGATTTCTGCTGTTTCTTGACGTGCTTGTGGTTCTCTTCCTCATACGGGATCCGGCTGAACAGAAACCGCAGACCATTGCCTCATCATCGGTCAATCCCGCCATCGTGCCGGCAAGACTGAAGGATTCATTCGTATTCAGTTCCTGGTTCATCGCCTCCATGCTGCTGCTGCTTGTTCTGCGTTTCGCCACATCCGTCTTCGGGCCTTACATGCCCATTCTCATCCAGCAGAAGATGAACTCGCTGGAGGGAGCCGCCGGCATCACGGGTCTGGTGAACGCCTTCATCAGCGTCATGATGGCCATTTCCGGTATCTTTCTCGGCAAGCTCGGGGACAGATATGATCGGATGAAACTGCTCCGTTGGTATGCAATCGCAGGTTTCCTGCTCGCAATTCCGCTTTCCCTGCACAGCTCGATCTGGATGCTGATGGTGAATTACGGGGTGATGATGTTCTTCGTCTGCGGCATCGAACCGGTTCTGATGGGCGCCACGACCAGTCGGATCCGGCGGGATCAGCGGGGGACGATGTTCGGCGTCCAGACGCTGGTCGGAAGCATCGGATGGGGTCTTTCGCCCATGCTTGGCGGCTACATATCCATCCGGCATTCCATCCCGGCGGTCCTGCTGGCGATTCCGGCCTTCCTGTTTGTGGAGATCCTTCTGGCCGGCACAATCGGCCGGCGTCTTTCCGGGCGTTCCCCATTGGAATCGTCGGCACCCGGTGCGAAGCCGGCAGCATGAAAGCCCTCGCATCGGGTTTCCCATGCAGTGCTGAAATGGCGCCAATTGGGCAAACCGTGCTGAAGCGTCGCCATCTGGGTAAAGATAGAGCAGTTGCATATCGGCAGAAGGAGAATCTATGGCGGAACAAAATGCTTATCACAGCCTGACGACACAGCAGACCCTGGATGTCCTGAAAACGGATCCGGAGGGCCTGACAACGGCAGAGGCCGACAAGCGACGGGAACGGTTCGGTCGCAACCTGTTGAAGGAAGGCAAGCGGAAAACGCTCATCCAGCGGTTTGCGGAGCAATTTGCCAACGTGATGATCCTCATTCTGATTGTGGCAGCCGTCATATCGCTTTTCATGGGTGAAGTGACGGATGCCGTCATCATCCTCGGGGTGGTTGTCATCAATGCGGTGCTGGGCGTCCTGCAGGAATCGAAGGCGGAAAAAGCCCTGGAAGCCTTGAAAAAAATGTCGGCTCCGTTCGTCCGGGTCAAACGAGATGGCCAGGCGGATCGGATCAAGACGGAAGCGCTTGTCCCCGGTGACATTATCCTGCTGGAAGCGGGTGATGTGCTGCCCGCGGATGTCCGTCTCCTGGAAACCGCCTCCCTGAAGATAGAGGAAGCCGCCCTGACCGGGGAATCGGTCCCTGCCGAAAAGGATGCCTCCTTTGTCGGTCAGGTGGACACGGTTCTCGGGGACCGGGTCAACATGGCCTATTCGGGCTGCAATGTGACGTATGGACGCGGAACCGGCATCATCACGTCAACCGGCATGGAGACGGAAGTCGGCAGAATTGCCGGTCACCTCACGGAAACCGAAGCAACGGTCACGCCGCTTCAAATCAAGCTGGCTGAACTCGGAAAAATCCTGACCATCGGCATTCTGGCCATCGCGGGCATCGTGTTTGCCGTAGGCATGCTCAATGGACACGAGTTGCTGGAAATGTTCCTGACGGCAGTCAGTCTGGCAGTCGCGGCCATTCCGGAAGGCATGCCGGCGGTCGTCACCATTGTTCTGGCCATGGGCGTGCAGAAAATGGCGAAACGACATGCCATCATCCGTAAACTGTCGGCTGTCGAAACCCTCGGCTGCACCCAGATCATCTGTTCGGACAAGACCGGCACCCTGACGCAGAACCGCATGATCGTGAAGGAAGTGTTCCTGAACGGCCGGGAAGAACCGGTCGAGGAATTCGATGCGGATGACCCGGGCGAGAAAGAGTTTGTTGATGGCTTTCTGCTCTGCAACGATTCAAAAAGCACCGTGGACGAAACCGGCAAACAGAAATGGATCGGCGACCCGACGGAAACCGCGCTGGTTGAATTCGCCGTCAGCAAGGGGTTTCACAAGGACAGCCGGGAAGCGAAGCATCCACGCGTCGATGAAATCCCCTTCGACTCGGACCGCAAGCTGATGAGCACGGTTCATCCGTTCAACGGCAAATGGCGTTTCATCACGAAGGGAGCACCGGATATCCTGCTGGATCGATGTACCCATATCCTGTTCAACGGAGAAGTCATCCCCATAACGGAAGAACACAGAAAAACCATTGTGCTCGGGAATCGCGCCATGGCACAAAAAGCGCTGCGGATCCTCGCTCTCGGAATCAAGGCGCTCGATTCTTTTCCGGAAGGGTTGAAACCTGAAAAGGACGAATCCGGACTGGTATTCGTCGGTCTGATCGGCATGATGGACCCGCCGCGGCCCGAAGCGCGCGAAGCGGTGAAAATCTGCCGGGACGCCGGCATCCGTCCCATCATGATTACGGGCGACCACAAGGAGACCGCTGCCGCCATTGCGAAGGACATCGGGATTCTGAACGAGGGAGATGTCATCATCACCGGCGCGGAGCTGTCGAATATTCCGGATGACGAATTCGAGAAAACCGTGGGGAACTATTCCGTTTATGCCAGGGTCTCACCGGAGCACAAGGTCCGTATTGTGAAAGCCTGGAAAAAAGATGGCAAGGTGGTCGCCATGACCGGAGACGGCGTGAATGACGCACCGGCGCTGAAAGCATCCGACATCGGCGTGGGCATGGGCATTACGGGAACCGAGGTATCCAAAGGTGTTTCCGATATGGTTCTGACCGATGACAATTTCGCCACCATTGTGACTGCCGTGGAAGAAGGCAGGAAAGTGTACGGAAATATTCGAAAAGCCATCCAGTTCCTGTTGTCTTCGAACCTGGGAGAGGTCCTCACGTTATTTGTCGCTACGCTGATGAACTGGACTATCCTGTTCCCGATCCATATTCTTTGGGTGAATCTTGTCACAGACACGCTGCCTGCACTGGCATTGGGTATGGAACCCGCAGAAAGCGGCCTGATGAAACGCAAGCCGCGCAACCTGAAGGAAAGCTTCTTCGCGGATGGAGTTGGCATCAGCATCCTGTATCAGGGTGTCGCGGAAGGATTGCTGACCCTGGCTGCGTTTTTTGTCGGATATACCGGATGGTCCCCTGAAACAGGCATCACCATGGCGTTTGCCTCGCTGGCGCTGATCCAGCTCGCCCATTCCATGAATGCGCGGTCCGCCACGGAATCCATCTTCAAACTCGGTTTTCTGAAAAACCGCTATCTGCTTGGTGCCATTGGCATTGCGGCAACCCTGCAGATTTCCGTCATCGCCATCCCGGGACTGAACACGATATTCCGGGTCACCCACCTGACAGGTGTACAATGGGTATGGGTTGCGGGGCTTTCCATCGCCATCATTCCCATCGTGGAAACCGTGAAGTTCTTCAAGCGTCTTTTTCGGAAATACGGTAATATGGATGGAAAGGAACAATGAAATCCGGCAGCAGGACCTTTGAAATATGGTAATACGGAAACAGGAGAATGCTCATGATGCAACAGGTTGATGTCCATGTATCCGGCCGAGAATACGCCATCCGGATCGGTGAGGGCCTATTTCAGGAATTGCCGGCCCTTCTGTCGGAACGCCATTCCGGCAAGAAACTCGCGATTGTCTGTGAAACGAATGTATTCAGTCTCTATGGGAGGGAGCTCGTTTCTGCCTTGCAGGCAAAAGGCACCGAGGCCTTCGAGGTTGTTTTCCCGGAAGGCGAAGCCTACAAGACTCTCCAGACCC
This sequence comes from Clostridia bacterium, assembly GCA_020047785.1. Lineage (GTDB taxonomy): Bacteria > Bacillota > Clostridia > DSM-8532 > DSM-8532 > JAEWSN01. The sequence continues at coordinate 8,332 of JAIFNI010000122.1, read as the reverse complement.
TTCAGACGATCTATGAAGCGCTCGCTGCCCGTCATTTCACCCGCAGTGATGTGGTCGTGGCTCTTGGCGGCGGTGTAACCGGCGATATGGCGGGTCTGGCGTCCGCCACATTTTTACGCGGCACCGGATTCATTCAGATACCGACCACCCTGCTGGCCATGGTGGACAGTTCCATCGGCGGCAAGGTCGCGGTCGACCTGCCCGCAGGCAAGAATCTTGTCGGCGCGTTTTATCAACCGCAGGCTGTCTATACGGACCCTGACCTTCTGGATACCCTTTCGGACAGGCAATATGCCAACGGAATGGCGGAACTGCTCAAGCATGGTTTTCTCTTCGACGCCACCCTGACCGGGCGTATTTCCATCTATCCGGGCCGCATCGCACTGCGCCCGCATCTGGCGGAATTCATCCGGGAAAGCTGCAACCTCAAGCGCATCGTGGTGGAACAGGATGAGCGGGATGAAGGTCCCAGACAGCTTCTCAACTTCGGGCATACACTCGGTCATGCACTCGAGAAAGTCACGGGGTTCTCCTCCCTTGCGCATGGCGAAGCAATCGCCATCGGCATGTCGGTCTTTACCCGCATGTCCGAGTCTCTTGGCTGGACAGAGCCGGGCACAGCCGATACTGTTGAAACCATCCTTTCCGCGTATGGCCTTCCGACCCGTTTCCCCGACATGCAGCCGGAACCCGTTCTGGATGCCATGGCCATTGACAAAAAGGCGCGTTCGGGACGGATGACCATCGTCACGCTGGATCGCATCGGATCGGCCCGTCTTCGCACGCTGCCCATTCCGGAATTGAAGGAGGCGCTGCATGGCCATCTGCACCGTTGAACCCGGTCCTCTTTCCGGACGACTGCTTGTCCCGCCATCGAAAAGCATGGGACATCGGGCACTCTTTTGCGCCGCGCTCGCGGATGGGGAGAGTCATATCGACAATGTGGTCCTTTCGGATGACATGCTCGCTACCCTGGCCGCCTTGAAAAGCCTCGGCGTAAGAACCTCCGTGCAGGACAGCAGGCGTTATGCCGGTCGCAGTCTCGTCACGGTTTTTGGAACCGGTTCCTTTCAGCCGACCGGGGAAGCAATCGACTGTCATGAATCCGGTTCCACCGCAAGATTTGTCATTCCCGTCACCAGGCTGGTGTCCGACCCTGTATCGGTTACCGGGCGGGGGCGGCTGATGGAAAGGCCGTTCGGCCTGTTCCGAACGATTTTTGCCGGAAAGGGTGTCCAAATGACGGACCGGGACGGTTGCCTTCCGGCTTCGTTCGAAGGCCGTTTGGAATCGGGCACATTTCGACTGAGGGGCGACGTCAGCTCCCAGTTCATTACAGGTCTGCTCTTCATTCTGCCGAAGTTGCAGGGAGATTCTGTCATTGAGGTGGAAGGAACCCTTGAATCCGCCCCTTATGTGTCCATGACCCTCGAAATGCTGGAAATGTTCGGTGTGAAAGCAGAAATGAATGTGATTGCGGCCACTGAAGCTTCCGGCAATGTTACTTCCGTCAATGATTCTTCAAGCGAAATTCGAACCGGTGCATGCATCCATGTTCCCGGCGGCCAGTCCTACCGGCCGACGGACTATGAAGTGGAAGGCGACTGGTCTCAGGCTGCCTTCTGGATTGTGGCCGGCGCACTCGGAAATCCGCTGGTTCTGGAAGGTCTGCGGATGAATTCCCTGCAGGGCGATCGTGTGGTTGTCGACCTGATGAGAGGAATGGGCGCGGAAATCCGTGAGGAGGAGGCCTGCCTTCGTGTCGGGTTTTCTCAAAGTCCACTGAAGGCATTGGATATGGATGTCGCGCAGTGTCCCGATCTTGTTCCCGCGCTGGCTGTCGCGGCAGCCTTTGCGGAAGGCCGCAGTCGGATAGGAAATGCGGCAAGACTCCGGATCAAGGAATCCGACAGGCTCAAGGCAATGCGGGAACAGCTTGGTGCGCTGGGCGCTTCGATTGTCGAGGAGCCGGACGGCCTGCTGATTGAAGGCTCCGGCATGAGAGTCGGCGGTTTCCCGACAGGCGGTGAAGTCGATGGCTGCGGAGACCACCGCATCGTCATGGCTTCCGCCATTGCCGCCACAAATGCCTCGGGACCTGTCATCATCCATGGCATGGAATCGGTCCGCAAATCATATCCTGGTTTTTGGGATGATTTTCGCGTGTTGGGAGGAATTGCACATGAGCAGCATCTGGGGTAGAAACATCAGAATTTCCCTGTTCGGTGAATCGCACGGTGCAGGTATCGGTGTGGTGCTGGACGGTTTTCCTTCCGGTCTGGTGCTGGATATGGACCGCATTGCCGCGGAAATGGCGCGCAGACGTCCCGGGACAGGCAAGCATGCGACAGCTCGTGTCGAGGCGGATCAGGTGGAGATTCTCAGCGGGGTGCACAACGGGAAAACGACCGGTACGCCCCTGTGCGGCATCATCCGCAACACCGACACAAAATCCGTGGACTATGCGGAACTTCAGGTCCTGCCGAGACCGGGTCATGCGGATTACACCGGCCAGGTCCGATACCATGGGAACAACGACCCGCGCGGCGGTGGTCATTTCTCCGGCCGACTGACGGCTCCGATTGTTTTCGCGGGGGAAATCTGCCGTCAATTCCTGGAGACCCGTGGTATCTCCATCGGTTCCCATATCCAGTCCATCCGGGATATCTACGATTGCCCCTTCGATCCCTGCAGGGTTGGGGAAGCAGAGCTGGACCTGCTCCGAACCATGCCGGTTCCCGTCAATGACCGATCCTGTGCTCAGGAAATGCTGGATGCGGTGGAAGAAGCCCGACTCGGGATGAATTCTCTCGGCGGTATCGTGGAAACTGCGGTTGCTGGTTTGCTGCCGGGTCTTGGTTCGCCGATGTTCCGGAATGTGGAAGCCCGTTTGTCTTCGATGCTGTTTTCCATTCCTGCCGTGAAAGGCGTCGAGTTCGGAGACGGCTTCGCGCTGGCTGCCATGACAGGACTGGAGGCCAATGATGCGTTCTTCATGGAGAATGGCCATGTCAGCACCAAAACGAACCACAACGGCGGGATCACAAATGGCATGCCTGTCATTTTCCGTGTGGTGATAAAACCGACTGCCTCCATTTATCTCGAGCAGGATACGGTGAACCTTGAAACCGGTACAGACGCGAAGCTTTCCATCAAGGGCAGACACGACCCGTGCATCGCTTTCCGGGCTGTTCCCGTGCTGGATGCGGCAACCGCCATCGTCATCGCGGACCTGCTGCTGGATTCGAATCAGGAACCTGAAGCAATTGACAGCTGATTGTCTGTAATGGCATGCCGGCCAGACCGGCCGCTCGGAATGAATCCACAGAAAGAAAGGCAGAAGATGGACGAGTTGGTCAGAGCCTTGTTTGATGAGCTGAGAAACCGGATTGACGCAATCGACCGCAACATGGTGCATCTGGTTGAAGAACGGATGCAGGTGGTGACACGCATATCAGAATTGAAAGCCAAACACGGCATTGCCGTGCTGGATGCGGAGCGCGAGAAAAACGTCCTCCAGAATATCCGAAGATCTGTTCAGGACGATGCTTTCGAAGCATACATCCTGCAGGTGTTCGAAGGAATCATGGCGGCTTCCAGAGGGTATCAGCAACAGCGCATTTCAGCAGCCGCAGCCCTCGCAGCGGCTGTCCATCCTGCCCGATACGGGCTGATCGGGGCAAAACTCGGCCATAGCCGAAGTCCGGAAATCCATGACATCTGGTTCCGGCGTCACGGAATCAATGGCACCTACGACCTTCTGGAAAAGAATCCGGATGAGTTGGCAGGCCTGCTTCCTGAACTGAAGGCGCATGGCTTCCGTGGCATCAACGTGACGATCCCATACAAATCCCATATCATGCGGCACCTAGAAGAAATATCACCGGAGGCGCTCCGCATCGGAGCCGTGAATACGATTGCAATTGGCGAAAAAATGATTGGATACAATACCGACTATGCAGGATTCGGCAGATTGGTGGAGAGCATCCTGCCAGGCAAGTGCGTCCGAAAGGCGGCGGTTCTGGGAACCGGGGGTTCCTCGCACGCAGTCATCACTTGGCTTGAAGACCAGGGTGCGGAGGAAATCACACTGGTTTCGCGGGATCCGGACGAAGCATCCCTGAAATGGCCGGGTCTTCATGCGGTCGGGTATGAGGATTTTTCAGCCTCAGGCTGCGATCTGCTCGTCAATACGACCCCGGTGGGGATGTTCCTGCACCTGGACGCATCACCCCTGCAGGCCAGGCAATTGGAAGGAGCCGGCTGTGTCATCGACCTGATTTACAATCCGTTGGAAACCAGGCTGATGCAGGAAGCGTCCCGCATGGGAATTCCATGCGCAAACGGTCTTCTGATGCTCGTGGCGCAGGCGCTGGAAGCACAGGCCATCTGGCAGGGCATCCCTTATGACCCTGCGGATGCCGAAGCCATTCTCGGAAAAATGTCTGTTGTGGAGGCTGCGGGATGAATCTTGTCCTGATCGGCGTCATGGGTTGCGGCAAGACCACGGTCGGCCGTATGCTCGCACGTCGTCTGAAGCTGGTGTTCGTGGACATGGACACGGAAATTGAAAAACGGCATGGACCGATCACCGAAATATTTGCTGGGCATGGGGAAGACCATTTCCGAGATATAGAAACGGCCATGACGGAGGAACTGTCCGGGCGTGATCGTCTTGTCATTTCGACCGGAGGCGGTATCGTGAAGCGTCCCGGGAACGTGACGAATCTGAAAAAAAATGGGATTGTCGTGTTTCTCGATCGTCCGGCCTCGGTGATTCTGAAAAAACTGGATGTATCCCGTCGTCCGCTTCTGCGTGACAATCCGCAGAAGCTTCACCAAATTCTGGAAGAAAGATATCCGTTGTACACAGCACAATGTGATTATCGCATTGATGCATCCGGCAGCTTGCAAAAAACACTGTCCCGCATTATACCTTTATGGAACAAGCATCGATGAATTTGCAATATCGTCATGACAAACTTGCAAAACGGTTGATTTTCACTTGCATTGCATCCCCGTTTCATTGTACAATAGGACCATCGTGCGACATGCTTATCGGCGTTTGGCGATGAAGCCGCTTACGGTCCCCTGACAGGGGCCGTTTTCATCGTCACGGACGGCATCAGGCATGCAGGGTGTTACACAAGAAGGAGCCGGAGGATAACAGCAGATGAACACACAGGCAGGGAAACCTTCACAGCAAGACATTCAGGCGGAATACGACGTCTTCAGGTCCAAGGGGCTCAAGCTGGACATGTCCCGAGGCAAACCTTGCAAAGAACAGCTCGATCTTTCTGACGGAATGTATGTGGATTCCATCACATTGAAATCAGCAGATGGCTCCGACTGCCGCAATTACGGTACAGTCGACGGCCTTCCGGAAGCACGCGCCTTGTTCGCCGCCCTGTTCGGCCTCAGCCCGGATGAAGTGATTGTGGGTGGCAATTCCTCTCTGAACCTCATGTATGATACTTTCGCGCGCGCATACCTGCATGGACTTTCGGGTTGTGACACGCCCTGGGGCAAACTGCCTTCCGTGAAGTTCCTTTGTCCGGTTCCCGGATACGACCGTCATTTTTCCATCTGCGAGCTGTTCGGGATGGAAATGATTCCGGTTCCCATGACCCTCACGGGACCGGACATGGACGAAGTGGAACGCCTTGCGGCATCCGATCCGGCCATCAAGGGAATCTGGTGTGTACCGCTTTACAGCAACCCAACCGGGGTATCTTATTCGGAAGAAACCGCCCGACGTCTGGCTTCCATGAAGACCGCCGCATCGGATTTCCTCATTTTCTGGGACAATGCCTATGCGTTCCATCATCTGTATGAGAAGGCAGACAGCATTCCGGACATGATCCGTGCCTGCCGGGATGCGGGAAACCCGGAACGCGTCATCATGTTTTCCTCCACATCCAAAATCACCTGGCCGGGTGCGGGCATCGCCATACTGGCCGCCAGCAAGACACAGGTCGCCCGCATCAAGAAACTGATGGGCATCCAGACGATTGGTCCCGACAAGATTACGCAGCTCATGCATGTCCGGCACCTGAAGGATGAAAGTCATGTGAAGGCACTCATGCTGCGTCATGCGGACATCATCCGTCCCAAGTTCGAAATGGTGCTGGATATTCTGGAAACCGAGCTGTCGGATACCGGTTTCGCCTCCTGGAACCGTCCGAATGGCGGATATTTCATCAGCCTTGATGTTGTTCCCGGTACCGCAAAACGGGTGGTGCAGCTTGCCAAGGAAGCAGGTGTCGTCCTGACGCCGGCAGGCGCCACATGGCCGCTCGGAAAGGATCCGACAGACAGCAACATCCGCATCGCACCAACATTCCCGCCGCTTGAAGAGTTGCGCACCGCCATCCGGATTCTTTGCATTTGCGTCAAATTGGCTGCTTTGGAAAAAATGTCCGGTTGATGCATATCTGTCTCTCAGCAGGTTGTTTTTTCCAAGCACGACGCGGGGTGAAGGAATCCTTCTCCTCGCTTTTTTCGTTGCAAGAAATATTTGTAAAATGATCTGATTTTAGGTCCATAGTCATATAGATTTTTTGGGAACAGCAGTATATAATGAACATTGCGTCAACAGAAATCACGACATTTCATACGGACAACATCACGTATTGACAACCTATCGGTTTCACTTATATGATGATAAATTTGCAGGCTGGAATTGGTATCTTGACTCTTCACCTTTATTGCCAGCTTGATAACCATTGCACGGAGGATGCCGACTTGAGCAGAAACGTATATGAAAGCCCCTTCAACGCCAGATATGCCAGCGACGAAATGCAGTTTCTCTTTTCACCGGACAAGAAGTTCCGGACCTGGCGCAAGCTGTGGATCGCACTCGCGGAATCCGAAATGGAGTTGGGCCTTGGCATTTCCCAGGAACAGATCGATCAGATGAAATCATTTCAGGACGATATCAATTACGATGTCGCCGAGGCGTTCGAACGTGAAACGCGTCATGATGTCATGTCCCATGTACATGCATTTGGCGCCCAGGCTGAGCTGGCCCGTCCCATCATCCATCTTGGTGCGACATCCTGCTTTGTCGGAGATAACACGGATATTCTTGTTTTTTCAGAAGCCTTGCGGCTGATTCGTCGGAAGGTGGCAGCGGTCATTGGTAAGCTTTCAGATTTTGCCATGGAATACAAAAGTTTGCCAACCCTTGGGTTCACCCATTTCCAGGCTGCACAGCCTGTCACGGTCGGAAAACGGGCCACACTTTGGATTCAGGAGCTGATGCTGGATCTGGAGGAACTGGATTTTGTCATCGATCATCTGCGTCTGCTTGGAAATAAAGGAACAACGGGAACACAGGCAAGTTTTCTTGCCTTGTTCGAAGGCGACCATGAAAAGGTGAGGGAACTGGAACGGCGTATTGCGGATAAACTCGGGTATCCTGCCGTCATGCCTGTCACCGGTCAAACCTACTCCAGAAAACAGGATTCACGGATGATGAACGTCTTGAGCGGCATCGCGCAAAGTGGCTGGAAATTCAGCAACGACATGAGGCTGCTGGCAAATCTGAAGGAAATGGAAGAACCGTTCGAAAAGAAGCAGATCGGTTCCTCCGCCATGGCCTACAAGCGCAACCCGATGCGCAGCGAGCGCATGTCGTCCCTGGCACGGTATGTGGTTGCCGATGCGTTGAATCCTGCCCTGACAAGCGGCACACAATGGTTCGAGCGAACCCTTGATGATTCCGCAAACCGCCGCATCAGCATGCCGGAGGGATTTCTCGCTGTCGATGCCATTCTTGGCATATGGCTCAATATCGCAGGCGGAATGGTTGTTTATCCGAAAATGATAGAACGTCGACTGATGGAGGAACTTCCTTTCATGGCCACCGAAAACATCCTCATGGCTGCTGTGAAGCGTGGAGGTGACCGTCAGGATCTTCATGAGCGCATCCGTGTTCATTCCATGGATGCTGCCCGAACAGTCAAAGTTGAAGGGAACAAGAACGACCTGATGGCACGCATTGCCTCTGATCCGGCTTTCGGCCTGAATGAAGATGAATTGCTGAAAGTGCTGGATCCATCCCTCTATGTAGGCCGAAGTCCGGAACAGGTGGAGGAATTCATCCTTGAAACAGTCCGGCCAGCCATTGCTCCGTATGAAAATGAAAGTATGGACGTGGAGTTGAAAGCCTGAATGAGGTTGACAAATATATCTGTCAAACAATCCATCGTAATGAATTGCATGATTGTGTGACAAACTGGAGGCAGAAAATGACAACCATCAATAAATATAGCAGCGTTCCGCTGTACTTCCAATTGAAGACGATGATTCAGGAAAAAATTGAAGGCGG
>JAIFNI010000143.1 GCA_020047785.1 Clostridia bacterium | reverse complement strand
ATATGGCGTCCGAAGCATTGGAAACGATTTCGCGAAGGAAGATGTCCTTCTCGGAATACAGCCACTTTTTGATGATGGGGAGTAGATTCTCCGTGTGGATGGAAATGCTTCCTTTTTCGATAGCCATTGACATTCCTCCCGAGTGATTTCCTTAATAACCGTGTCTATCGTCTATTCATCATCTTAATCAGTAGGTCAGAGAATGTCAATATGAAAATTGGCACTCTCTGAGCGAGAGTGCCAATCGCGGGAATCCGTGAAGGTTGCTGATGTCATTTTCCGACCACACTCAGTGATTCGCGGCCGGTTTTTCGATATGGTTCCCGTTCCGGTTCATCGGCATTCAATCCTTGAATCAGGCGAATTTGCGCTTGAAGAAGGCTTTCGGTTCTGATGCGGAATGCCTCCAGCTCGTGCTGCAGCCGTTCCTTCTCGAACAGGGTGCCGGAAACCTGGCGATTGGCGTGATCGACAATCTCCAGCGCACGCACATTGGCTTCCGCCACAATATTCTCCGCTTGCTTCTTGGCGTTGGAAACAACGTCTTCGCTGGTTTGCTGGGCTATGATCAGGCTGCTCTGCAAGGCTGACTCGATGCTCTTGTAGTATTGCAGCTTTTCGAGCATTTCCTCGTTTTTTTCCTTCAGCTTCACATTCTCGCGGATATAAGCGCTGTAATCTTCCACAACCCGCTGCACAACCTCGTATACCTGATTCTGATGGAACCCGAGCGGACTTTTTCGGAAAACGATGTTCTGGAGCTCATTCGCCGTGAAATTCATGATGACTCCCTCCGCACCAGCCGGATGCATCGCAGCTGGTCTCCGGTCATCTCCCATCCATGGTACTTTCGGTATCGCATAAAACAGGATGTTGTCCTATCGTGATCTCATTTGTTTATCCGTACGCCGCATAACCCTGCCTGACGGCAGGGCAGTAAATGCAGGAGGTCTCTCTGCGGCTTGTTGTGGTGTATGCTTACTTCACCCAGGAAAAGGTTCCCTTGTTGCGCACATCATCGCGAAGATCGGCCGTGATGTCCACACCGTTCGGTACGGCAATGATGACGCCGGATGAAAGCTTCTCCATGTCGCCGTCGATGCAGTAGACGGCGCCGGACAAAAAGTCCACCATGCGCTGGGCAAGCATCGGCTCCGTCTTTTCAACATTCATGATGACGGTGCTGCGTGCACGCAGATGGTCGACAAGTTCCTTCATTTCGAGAATGTTCTGGGGAGAACGGATGATGACCTTGCGATCGGTCGGAACGCCAATCGGCACGACTTTTCCCTGCGGACGGCTCTTTGGCGTGCTGCGGGACGTCTCGGCAACCGGCGCGGCTTCTTCCACCATCGTATCGTCGTACATGTCTTCTTCATTTTCAGCCTGGGATTCCCAACCAAAGAAATCGAGCAATTTGTTGATAGCTCCAGCCATGATGGATTCCTCCGCTTTTCCTTCGTAACGTGTATGTCATGACCAAAAGGTCCGACATTCTTTCGTAGACCTTCCCGGGTAATCATCTGCGAGGCTGCCGTTCATGCAATCATACGGAATGAAGGCATTCTGGCTGCATCACGGACGGTCGCCAAAGATGGCAGTGCCGATTCGGACAAGATTGGCTCCCTCTTCGATGGCAACAGCAAAGTCATTGCTCATACCCATGGAGAGGAAGTCCATAAAAACATTATCCAACTTCTGTGATCTCATGTCAACAGATAATTCCCGAAGCTTTCGGAAGAACGGACGCGCTTTTTCAGGCTGGTCGTCATTGGGTGCAACGGTCATCAGGCCGCGAATTCGGACGCAGCCACTCGCTGAAGCAGCGCGAAGGAGTGTTCCAAGCTCTTGCGGTGAAACTCCAGCCTTGGAGGTTTCACCGGACACATTCACTTCCACCAGAACTTCCCATCTGCAGCCGGTTTTCACTGAAACCCGGACCATTTCCTCCAGAAGTTCCATCCGATCCAACGAATGAATGAGCACCCTGCGTCCGGCCAGCTGGCGTACCTTGTTCGTCTGAAGCCGTCCAATGAAATGCCATTCCGTCGTCTCTGGCAGGGCTGCGGATTTTCGCAGAAACTCCTGAACACGGCTTTCCCCAAAACTTGTGGCTCCCAGCCGGTATGCAGCCTGTATCACAGGAATGTCAACCGTTTTGCTGACTGCCACCAGGCGAACCTCGGAGGGGCTGATTCCTGCTTTGAGAGCTGCATTTATCAGTTCTGTCCTGATGACGTCAAGACGTCCTGATAATATATGCACCATGCTCATATCGCCTGTCATACCTGTTTCGCCTGTCCCACTCATTTCTGCACCACCTGCCCATCCATCATGCCATCCGGGTTCTGCAGATACAGGTCATAAACACCGACCCGTTCTCCGGACTTGGCCTGGCTAAGGTTCTCAATGACTGCCCAGGCATCCTGTATGCCCAGGATCCGAACCCGACGGAGGGCGGCCCGGTTCATCCGATAAAGCATGATGTCAGCCGTTCCGTCCACGCTATTTCTGTTGAATAGTGCCTTTTGCGGGACTTTCATGCCTTTCAGGCTTTGAAGGACCAGTTCGCCCGATACCTTGCGCATTTCCATCGTCTGTTCAATGAATCGGTTCATCCTGCCGACAACAAGACCGGGAGCTTTGCCGTCCACGTCCCCCTGAACGGATTCCAGTCTGAGTGGAATGCGTGCGGTCACACCATCCAGTTCCATGTCGACGACAGTCTCCCACTTGTCCAGTTTGGCTGCTTCCAGTCGAATGGACAAGGTTTTCAGTGTTTTTACATCCACTTTGAACGCAAACCAGCACGCGTCATTCTGCACCAGTTTTCCAAACGCCTCGTCCTTTTTTATCGGCAGTTCTTCCGGTGTCACCCAGCGATATTCACCGGATTCATCCAGCGGCTGCAGGTCGATGGCGCCAACGGTCAGGGAGCCAAGTCGTTCCGGAGTCCATGTGTCTTCATAGCCATCCATGCTGTAGCAGACAATGCCAGGCTGAACAGCTGTCAGCGGAACCAAAGCCTTTCCCAACCGACTCTCCAGTTTCTGCAGTTCCATCTTTTCTTCGGTCAGATACCCGTTTTTCGTATCCCGCAGAACCAAATCCCTGGCTCTTTCAGCTACCACACGGCTGATGCTTTCGCGTATGGCAGCCGTCTGCCCGATATCCCCACTGTTTGCCGCCTGTGCCAGACGGGTTGCTTCCTGACCCACCGTCTCTCCGATAACCGCCGCTTCGGCATCCCCCTCCTCTTTGGCCGCCTCGACCACACGAAGAAGCACGTCCGTTTCGGCACGGTTGAACTGACTGACCATATCCTCGGATTCCCTGTCGACAAAAGAGGCGATCACCCCGCCTGTCGGAAGCCGTTCTCCATACCTGGCTTTGGGCAGAATGGTTCCGCTTTCGGGTGCGCGGAGGATTTGTTCATTCCGGATGAAAACACCGGTCACAGGAACCTTCATTTCCAGGGTATCTTCCTGGATGATGCCGCTCTCCACCCCCGGAGTAAAGAACCATTTCCACAAGGCCGGCATATACAGAGCCAGAACAAAGAGCAACAGCAGCCCCGCCAGACCGCCCCGCCTTGCATTTTTGCGTCTCCGGACCCATTTCACCTTGGCCATTCCGTTCCTCCGACACCGCAGGATGTCCCGATGTCCCTTATTCCTTCGTACCCAGCAGCCCACGGCGGCGCATTTCCTCACAGGCGCGCAGCACACCGAGTTTGGCATGTTCATAAACCAGACCGCCCTGCATATAAGCCGTATAGGGTTCGCGAATGGGAGCATCCGCGCTCAATTCGATCGATGAACCTTGTACAAAAGCGCCCGCCGCCATGATGACGGGACTTTCATACCCCGGCATGTCCCAGGGTTCCGGATTCACAAAGGCATCCACAGCAGAGGCCTTTTGAATACCCTGGCAGAATGCGATGACCGATTCGGCCCGTCCCAGTTCAAATGCCTGAGTCAGGTCCCCCCGCGGTTCAAAGGGACCGGGCCATGCCTCATACCCGTACGATTCCATCATCGCGGCAGCGAAAACGGCTCCCTTGAGACTTTCCATCACGATGTGCGGTGCCAGGAAAAAACCCTGGAACATCAGCCGGTTCTGACCTAGTGTGGCGCCAACCTCCCGTCCGATGCCGGGCAGTGTCATGCGAGCCGCAACCAGCTCAACCAGTTCCCGCTTCCCGACGACATATCCGCCGGAAAGTGCAAGCCCTCCACCCGGATTCTTGATGAGGGACCCCGCCATGATATCGACGCCCACCTCCGTGGGTTCACGGGTTTCGGTGAATTCACCATAGCAGTTGTCGACCATGATCCGGACATCCGGCTTCACGGCCCGAATGGTCTCCACAATGCCGGCAATATCATCGATGAGCAAAGCCTTTCGCTTGGCATATCCTCTGGAACGCTGCAGAAAGACAAGTTTCGTCCGGTCATTCAAGGCAGCGCATATGTCATTCGGCATCAGGCTTCCACACGCGTCCAGATCCACCTGCCGGTATGTAATGCCATATTCCGCAAGAGATCCGGCACCAGGCACGCCGCGGAGACCAATCACCTCATCCAGCGTGTCGTAAGGTTTTCCGGTCACGGAAAGCAATTCGTCCCCCGGCCTCAACAGCCCGAACAGACAAAGCGCAAGGGCATGGGAGCCGCATGTGATCTGATGGCGGACCAGTGCGTCCTCCGCACCGAAAGCGGTTGCATAGACTTCTTCCAGTATTTCCCTTCCTCTGTCGTTATAACCATAGCCAGTGCTTCCGGAAAAATGAGTGTCGCTGACGCGGTGACGCTGCATGGCCGATATCACCTTCAGCTGATTTGCCTCCCGGATGCGATTCATGCGGACGAACTCTCCGGAGACACGTTCCTCCGCCAGTTTCGCATGCACCGAGATCTCCGGTGCAATGCCGAACCGACCGTATGCGGCAGCCATTTCCAACTCCATTTCCATCACTCGGCAGCTCCATCCGCATCGTTTTCCAAAGCTGGTTCAATGTCCGATTCATCGCTTGAAAGGCTGAGTTTCTCTTTCTGATTAACGGTTGACAGGCCGAGTTTCTCCTCCTGTTCATCACTTGACAGGCCGAGTTTCTCCTCCTGTTCATCACTTGACAGGCCGAGTTTCTCCTCCTGTTCATCGCTTGACAGACCGAGTTTCTCCTCCAGTTCCTGAAGGCGATACTCTACTTCGTCCCGGGTGATGGTGCTTGTATACCAGAATTTCTTCCTGCTGGCTTCCTGATACATGCGAAGCGCTTCCTGATCCTGCCCCATGGTTTCAAGCAGCCGTCCGTAATTGAACCAGGCATCCGGGAATGTGGGATTCAGCTTGATCAGTTCCTCATAAATTTTGATTGCCTCGTCCCGGTCACCGCTCATCAGCAGCGCACTGCCATAATTGTCGAGGATGACGGCATTCTTGTCATTGAATTCGTATGCCTCCCGATTGAAGGTAAGCGCCCGTTCCGCATTTCCCTGTTCTATCAGATAAAAACCCATCGTGGAATAGGTTGCAGTCGTTTTATAGTTCTCCATGACGGATTCAAGCATCGTGACCGCATCATCCAGCTGTCCCTTTTTCCAGAGGAGCAGGGACATGATGGATTGCGCATTGTATTTCTCTTCCGGAGTTTTGGCGCTGTTGACCGCTCTGGTGAGCAATCGTTCCGCTTCTATGGGGTTCCCCATTTTCAGAAGCATGAATCCGCAGGAAGTCAGAACAATCGCGTTCATCGGATCCGCCCCGACCGATTTGCGGAGCTGATCCTTTGCTCCCTCCATGTCCCCTTCCTCGAAGCGCTTCCTTGCCATGCGGTAGAACGTGGTGGAGCGCCTGCGATAGAACATCCAGCCGATGAGCACGGCAAGTACCGCGACGCCACCGATGGGTCCCAGAAAATTGAAACCGATGAGCAGGGATGCCAGGGCAATGACAATGAATGTAAGATTTGAGTTCGATTTACGTCCAAACATGGGTGAACCCTCCGGATTCGGAATGACTTTTCCAGAACAACACAGCGCAGGTGAGCCCTGCAGGGTGTCACCATCTTACCATATGGCACACGGCGATGTCCAAGAAAGGTGCTTGGAAAAATAGATGGAAGGCTGTTGTCAAGATGGTCTGCATCCTGTTGTCAGACAAAGCGGCGAACTAGAATTCCAGTTCTCCCCTTTCGTGAAATGCCGCCAACCGACTCCATTTCCGCACGTCCTTTCCCCCGGATGGAGATGACATCACCGCTTTTGACCGACTTTGCAGGATTTGACTGGACTTCCCAATTCAATGTCACTTTTTCAGCACGAATCCAATCCGCCATTCGGGTTCGGGAGGTTGAGAAAGCGGTTGAGGCAATGGCATCAAGACGAAGGGACATGACGGTTCCATGAATCATCCGTTCCTTGCGTTCCGGCTCAACGAGCGCATCCCATGAGGCTTCCGATACCTGCACCCTTTCCGCGCCGACTTTTTCAAGCTGACCGCGGATGAACTCGGACAGATCCGCAAGCACAATCAGTTGCGCACCTTCCTCGGAGACCAGAATATCCCCGATGGTTTCCCGTTTGACACCCAACCCCATCAGAGCGCCAAGGTAATCACGATGCGACAGGACATCCCCTTTTGCACGACGTCTGACAAGAAGCAGCCGAAGGGGTGCCTCATCATCCGATTCCCATTCCGTCTCGGGTATGAATCCGGCCAATGACCTTTCAGCTCCTTCATATCCGCCATCGAAGCGAAGCGTGGTGGACGAGTCCTGCATGGCACCGGAAAAAGCCTGTTCCACCATCATTTGCTGACGGGGATCCAAAAAAGCGGACCAGCACGCATACGAAACCTGTTCCGCCTTCACAGCCCGGTCTGCCAATTTCGAGAGAAGCATGCGGTCTTCCCCATTTGTGGCATGCCTCAAAAGCCGTTCCCTGTCCATTTGCGTTCCTTTCGACGTCCATCCGTCTACAGACGAACGACTCACTTGCCGGTTGTCTCACTTGCGAACGGCTCACTTGCCGAACGACTCATCTGCCGAACGACTCACTTGCCGAACGACTCATCTGCCGAACGACTCACTTGCCGTACGGTTCACCTGCCACTTGGCTTGTCGTACACACCTTCCCGAACCAGCGGTAAATGCACCGTGAAACGGGTTCCGGCACCGGGTCTGCTGCCGACTGTGATTTTTCCGCCATGCCGGAGCACGATGATACGGGCAATGGAGAGGCCGAGACCATGTCCGCCCGTATTGCGTTCCCTCGCCTCATCGATACGGAAAAACCGATCGAATACATTCGGCAAATCCTTTTCCGGGATTCCGATACCCGTATCCTGCACGGTGGCTTCCGCCATGCCGTTCCGCACGGCAAGCCGCAGGGAGATGGTTCCGGTTTTATCGGTATATTTCAGCGCATTGTCGATGAATACGCGCAAGGCCTGCTTGATTCGGTTCCGGTCCCCATTCAGCATGACACCGGGCTGCGTCCTGCAGTCGATGACATGGCCGGTTTCCAGCATGGTTGTTTCCCGACCGATCTCCTCCACGAGCTCCGTCATGTCGAAGGTCTCCATGACAATCACAAGGCTGTCCCGATCGTTGCGCGCAAGAAAGAGCAGCTTCTCGACGAGGTCCTGCATGTTTCGGGATTCCTTGCTGATGGCGGTGATGGATTCTTCCAGAATGGCCGGGTCGTTCTTGCCCCATCGGTCCAGCATACGCGCATAGCCCTGTATGACCGAAATAGGCGTCCGAAGCTCATGCGAGGCATCGGAAACAAAGCGGTTCTGCTTTTCATAGGACCGTTCGAGCCGTTCCATCATGCGATTGAACGTGACGGCCAGATTGATGAGTTCGTCGGAGGAATCACTGACATTCAACCTGAGATTCAGATTCTGTGAGGATATGGCGCTGATTTTCCCGGTCAGTTCATCAATGGTGCGAAGGTTGCGTCGGGTCATGAATCTGCCCTGCAGACCGATGATGCCCAGGGATATGGTGAAAAGAACAAATCCGCCGCCGTACAGCAGGACCATGAGGCCGGCCTGGGGGGTCAGGTCGACGGCATACCGGACCTGAACAGGGGTCATGTCAGCAAGTTCGCTCCGGTAAACAAACGCAAGCCACACTCTGTTCTGTCGGATGAAAAACCGGGCAGGAACTGGTCCCGTCATGATATTCCCATCCCGAAGCTGCGGAAGGAAACGGCTGATGGAACTGGATTCATCGGGGATCGTGCTGCCGGAGGCGGATGAAACCGCGGATGCGGCTCCCTCCGTCAGAATCATACCATCAGAATCGGTCACAACATAATCCACTGTCAGCAAGGCAAAGGGCGGGTTGTTGTCCAGCCCTGACTGGAGCAGATTCAACGCCGGCACGGACTGAAGGACGGAATCGAATCTGCTGACGGTGTCATACAAAAACAGCCCCTGGGCTCCGATGAACAGAACCAGAAGCAACAGGAAGATGCTGTAGGACCATTCTGAAAACAGACGCATCCAGGAGGAGGCGATTTTTTTCGCCATGGATTTCCGGTAAGGAACCCTGGGAATTTTTGCAGGGGCAGGGGGCTGATTGATCATCCAAGGTCTGGGATCGTGACGTACACCTGGTTTCGGTTCCGTTTCCCGACCGGGGTGCGGAGGTGTCAAAGGGTCCGGACGTGCACCATCCGGCCTGTAACTGCTGTTTCTATTCCCTGCGGCAGACGGCGGCCTCTGTGTCTGAAAAGGACCGTCTCCACCTTTCCATACCGGTTTCCGATTTGTCTGGGATTTCCCCTTGTGGTCGGATTTTTCCGGTTCATGCTTCATGGCTTTCAAACAGATACCCCACTCCCCGGACAGTGCGGATGTAATTCACACCGAAACGCTGGTCGATCTTGCTGCGGAGATAACGGATGTACACGTCCGTGACATTGGTATCCCCAACGAAGTCGTATCCCCAGACCTTTTCGATGAGTTTCTCCCGATCCAGTACGATATCTCTGTTTTCCATCATATACAGGAGCAGATCATACTCTTTTTTGGATAGCGCAATCTCCTCGCCCTGGCAAGTGACGCGATGCTGCATCTTTGCGATGGTCAAGCCATTGATGGTGATGTTGTCCTCATGCTTCGCAGCATGGTTTCCAACGGCCGCCGCACTGGCCTGCCGGCGTTTCAATGCAACCCGGATGCGGGCAAGCAGCTCTTCGATTGCGAAAGGCTTTGTGATGTAATCATCCGCGCCGCTGTCAAGTCCGGTCACCTTGTCGGAGATGTCATCCTTTGCCGTCAGCATGATCACGGGCACATCCGACACCTTGCGGACACGTCTGCAGACTTCGATCCCCGACATATACGGAAGCATCAGGTCCAGAATGATCAGGTCGACCTGTCCCTGGAGCGCGCGTTCGCACCCGGACCGCCCATCCGTGAAAACTTCGACCTCATACCCCTCATGCTTCAGTTCGAGCTCCAAAAAGCGTGCTATCTGTGTCTCATCCTCGACGATCAGGATTTTCTCCGCCATACAGACCATCCTCCCCCGCTGCATCTCATGCGGGAAAGGGAGTCATTGCTGACTCCCTCCGTTTTCATTACTCGACTGTATATTCCTTATAGCCATCCGAGCCGGGTTTCTCCATTCCGGGACTAGAAGGTTCGGACATTTCTGCCGATTTCCACGGTTCGGTCGGGGGCTGGGTCATGGGTTGGGCAAACGGATTGCCGGATTGACCGAACGGTGTTTGGGGCTGACCGCTCTGAGCTGCCGGCTGATTGAACGGTGTCGCCGGCTGATTGAACGGGGCTGCCGATGGATTGAACGGTGCTTCAGGCGGTTTCGGGGAGTAGCCCCCGGAAGAAGGCTGTGTGCCATAGCCTCCTGCAGGCTGCTGTGGCTGCCATGCATGCTGTGGCCCATTCGGGCGACCGGCGCGCGGTGCCTGCTGGTGTTTGACATCATGCATCTGTGCACCCAGATTGTCAAAGATTCCTTTTATATCCACAGATGTACTTTTGATATCCCGAAAACCGAGCTTGTATCCGAGGAACACGAGGCCAAGACACGCAATCAGGACCATGACCCATACGGGTGCCAGCAACAGCAGCAGCAGGACCGGAACGGTGAAGAGAAGCTTTCCCTGCTTGTCCTCGATGGTCATCCGGAGATCAAAACCCTTTTGCAGAATTTCTGCGGCGCGGCGTCCGAAATCTCCCTTTTTGGCGGTTCCGGGCTGCGGGGTCCAGGTCCCCTTCGCCTTCTCAAAATCGATGATGGCCTCCAGGACATCGCCATTGTGTCTTTCCAGAAAAAACTTCGCATCTTCATAACTGCTGTTTGTACGTCTGCGGAATTCGTCAATCTGCTCAATGGTAATCATATTCAGCACCTCCAAGCGCTTCTCGGTCCACCGCGCTTCCATCGTTCCGGCTCATCGCCGCTGAGCGGTTTCACTTGATGTACCGATTGTATCGCCCGGTCATTAGCCGGGCCTTACCGCGTCATTAGAGTTCCATTAGGGATTTCGGCGGATTGCATGGAAAATCGGCTATTTCCGGATATTCGCGCTGGCTGTCGGTCGTGGTCCGGTTATTCACAAGATGGGCGGTTCCCATTATATCATGAAATTTATCAGGACTCATGATGGATTCGTCTGCTCGCGAAAGTCATCCACCCCGGAATCTGAAAGGAGCCCCGCTTCTCACGCGCCGAAAGCACCATGCTCTGCAGCAGAATGAAGAAGCACAGCATCAGCCCGGTGGTGATGCTCTGCCACCATGGATCCCTGAGCCCGGATGCCCGAACGATATTGTTGATGGTCATCAGGGAAAGGACGCCAAACAACGTGCCGACTACATTTCCGACACCGCCGGTCAGCAAGGTGCCGCCGATGATGGCGGACGCGATGGCCTGCATTTCCGATGCGGTTGCATTGGCAGCGTCACCCGCCCCGGTATGCAGAAGATAGACGAATCCACCGATTCCGGCCAGCAGACCGCAAAGCAGATAAGAGAAGAATTTGGTCCGCTTCACATTGATACCGAGCATCAATGCACTCTGCTTGTTGCCCCCCACTGCATAAAGGTTGCGTCCGAAACGTGTCCATCCCAAAACGAAAAAGATGGCCAATACCACAACGATTGCCACGATAACACCTGGCTCAATGCTGGCCGGGATGAAATTGCCGGCTTTCCCATAATAGCCGATGACCGGAATCTGGATGCGGAATGCCTTCAGGGCAAGAAATGTTTCCTGGGACGCAGTTTTCGGGTCATTGCTGATGATGGTGATCATCCCACGTGCAAAGAACATGCCTGCCAATGTGACAATAAAAGGCTGCACTTCCAAATAGGAAACCAGCAATCCCTGAATCAATCCGAACGCCAGCCCAATCCCCAAAGCCAGGCCCAATGAGCCGAGAACACTGCCATTCCCGCCATTGAGATGGACCACACTGGCCATGGTCACCAGGGCGGTTACGCCTCCCACCGAGATATCGATGCCGCCAGCTATCATCACGACGGTCAAACCGCAGGAAATCACAATCAGAAACGCATTGTTGTTGAAAATATCAAGAAATTGCTGGGGGTTCAGAAAACCGCCGCCCCAGACCAACATGGCAAGCGCATACATGCCAAAAAAAGTACAGATGGTGATGGTCAGGAGCAGATTGGTGTTGGATATCGGCTCCTTATGCTTTTCAGCGGGTACCCTGCCTCTTGTATCAAGATTGCTTGTCATATCATTGATTCTCCATTACACCCGGTTGTTTCCGAAACACTTTGCCGATGATTTTGTTCAGCCATGTCATTGGTTTTCCAACACATCCATCGGATTCCGAAACATTTTGCCGATGATTGGGTTCAGCCATGTCATTGGCTTTCCACAACATCAGACGTTTTCCGAAAAAGCTTGTCGATTGCCGGTTTCATCCGCTTGTCGCGAAACTGCATGAGCGCCTCTTTGATCATCGGCGAACCCAGCACAACAATGGCAATGATGACAATTGCCTTATATGCTTTCACCGAGGTCGATGGAACCTTGATGGAATACAGCGTGGTTGTCAGCGCCTGGATGACGTATGCACCCATCACGGAGCCTTTCAGGCTGAATTTCCCGCCGCCAAGCGCATTTCCGCCGATGGCGACTGCCAGAATCGCATCCATCTCGATATCCAGCAGGATCTTCTCGTGGTTGATCAATCCGATCTTGCATACGCCGATGGCACCGGCAATCGCGGCACAAACGCCGATGACCATGAAGGATATGAGTTTGATCCAAACAGGGTTGATTCCATTCAGATGTGCGGATTTTTCATTGATTCCAACCGCCTGAGTGTAAAGCCCAAGATTTGTGAATCGAAGAACGAGCGAGACCAGCACCCCGAGCAGGATCACGATCAGAATGGGCGAAGGGATGGGGATTCCCGGAATCAGCTTTCCGATATAGTTGATCAGCGGTCCATCCACGGTAGGTGTCGCACCGCCATTGATCCAATACGCAATGGAACGCCCGGCGGAAAACAGGATCAAGGTCGCTATCATCGGTTGAATCTTGAATACGGAAACCAACGTGCCGTTGAATACCCCGCAAAGCATCGCGACGGCACAAGCTGCCAAAAAAGCGAACAGAATGATGGGCAAGGTGATTTCGTTTGCGCGAAGCACCCGGACAAAAACGCTGCCCGCGACAGCTGCCACAGCGCCCACACTGATATCCTGCCCTCTGGATGAAGCCGTTACCAGTGTCATGCCGATGGCCAGTATGGCAAGTTCGGAGGCACCATCCAGAATGCTGATGAGATTCCCTTGAAGAACTGCGTTGCCATCGTTGTTAGTTGCAAGGATGATGGAAAAAAAACCGATATCCCTGAACAGATTGTAAACAACCAGCAGCAAAAGCGCAGACAGCGGGACAAGCAATTGCGACCTTGAAAATTTCTCCCACCACTTAGCCATTTTGAACGGCCTCCCCCGCGATTGTGCGCATGATTTTCGCCTGTGTCATCTCTTCTCCCCGCAATTCACCGACAATTCTGCGATCCCGCATGACGATGAGCCTGGAGCAGGTACGGAGCATCTCCTCGATTTCCGAAGAGATGAACGTCACACACACACCTTGTTCAGCGAGTTTCAATACAAGCTTTTGTATTTCAACCTTCGTGCCTACATCAATGCCGCGCGTCGGTTCATCCAGGATCAGATATTGGGGATTTGTGAGCAGCCAGCGTGCAAGAATTGCCTTCTGCTGATTGCCGCCCGAAAGGGATTTTATGGGTGTTTCAGAGGAAGCGGTTTTTATGCCCAGCAATTTGATGTACTGGTCGGCAAAAGCTTGCGTCTCCGCTTTTGAAAATGGCCTGAAAAACCCCTTCATGACCTGCAGCGCAAGGATGATGTTTTCACGGACGGACAAATCCTCCACGATGCCATCCTGCTTCCGGTCCTCCGGCAGATACCCGATGCCATGCTTCATGGCATCTTTGGGTCTGGAGATTTTCACATTGACCCCGTTGACCTTCACCTTGCCACCGGTTATCTTGTCGGCGCCGAATATCGCGCGCACACTTTCACTTCGGCCCGCTCCGAGAAGCCCGGTAAATCCGTTCACTTCCCCCTTTTGAATGCTGAAGTCAAAGGCCTTCGTACCTTCAGCGCTGGATAATCCGAAAGCCTCGAATACAGGTACGGCATCCTTCTCGGCTGGAAGCACCTTTCGATTCTGCAGCTCGGAAATATCGTCAAGTTCCTTGCCCATCATCTTTGAAATGAGCTTCACGCGCGGCAGATCCTTGATCTCATAGGCTCCGACAAGTTCACCATTGCGCAAAACGGTGATCTTGTCGCAGACCTCATAGACCTGGTCAAGAAAATGTGTGATGAAGATGATTCCGACACCGCGTGACTTCAGTTTGCGCATCAGTGAAAACAGTTTCGCAACTTCGTGTTCATCCAGCGAAGAAGTCGGCTCATCCAGAATCAAAACTTTGCAGTCCATATCCACAGCCCGGGCAATGGCGACCATTTGCTGCACGGCCAGCGAGCAGGTTGAGAGTGGTTGGCTTGCCCGCGCCGGGATGTTTAATTTTCCAAGGATCTCCGTTGTCTTCTTTTTCTGTGAACGCCAATTGACGAAGCGGTAATCGCCCCGCCCGATGAACATGTTTTCAGCCACAGAAAGGTTCGGACAAAGAGTAATCTCCTGGTAAACCGTGCTGATCCCCAAATTCTGGGCGTCCTGAGGGGACTTCACCACAATCTCCTTTTGAAGGCCCGCAATGTGCATCTGCCCCGAATCTTTGGGGTAAACGCCGGTCAGGACCTTGATCAAGGTGGATTTTCCGGCGCCATTTTCACCCATCAGGGCATGAATCTCACCTCTGCATAAAGTGAAGTCCACCAGATGCAACGCGCGCACACCGGGAAATGATTTGCAGATTTTCCGCATGGACAATACGATATCGTTTTGCACAGGCAACCATCCTTTTTCGTTACAATACGCTTGATATGCCACAAACAGGACATCAGTCCGGATATGCGGA
>JAIFNI010000251.1 GCA_020047785.1 Clostridia bacterium | reverse complement strand
CGTGCGACCATGGACTGGGCCAGGGCATCACGAACATATGCAGCCATTCTGGCACATGGAGGTTCCAGCATACTTCCTGCGTACAATATCTGGATGGGATGCTTGCCATGGACGGCGTACCGCAAAGAAGGATTTGTTTCCGCAACACAGGAAGAAGAGGGTGCGCGCCTGCCATGGTGGAAAGACAAGGAACACCCGGCGCTCAGGAATCAACTGACTGCGGCTTTGACTGAAGGCCATGGCCCCGGGGAGCTCAATGCGCATTTGATGGTGCTGGAACTCTAAATGATTCGTACTTGCTCAAGGGAGAGGAATTTTGCCCTGGAGCACCTGTTGCGGCGAAGTAGTGGACAAATATGGCGTATACTGGTACCTGTCCGTGTGAAACGTGACATGGGACCGGGTAATGGTTGAGAAGGCAAGTCAACAGACTGATATGACGCGGACGTTTATGGTCTCCCATTGAAAGGAGCCGATATGGAACCCTTTTTCATCAGCTATGTCACATTGGATTGCCCGGATCCGGAAACCTTGTCGAAGTTCTATCTCCAACTTCTCGGCTGGGAAATCCGCCACGCGTCCGACGAGTTTGTCTCCATCACCTCCCCTGCCTGTACCGTATCCCTCGGATTTCAGAAAAACGAGGACTATGTGCCCCCGGTCTGGCCGGAAGAGCCGGGTCGTCAGCAACAAATGGTGCATGTGGATTTCAAGGCGAAGGACAAGGAAGAAATGAAATCGATGGTGGCGCATGCGCTTGAATGCGGCGCCAGGCATGCCTGGACGCAGGATGCGGAGCTTTGGACGGTCCTTCTCGATCCGGTCGGCCATCCGTTCTGCATCGATACGCTTTGATGATATGAAAGTGATGTGCATCAATGGAAGCCCGAGGCGAAACGGCAGCTGTGTGATTTTGCTGGAAGCCATCCTGGAAGGTCTGCAGGTGGTGCCTGACACGGTTACATTCTGCCATCTCGGGGAAAAGGATATCCGTTATTGCTCTGGATGCAAAGTGTGCTATTGTGTGGGAACCTGTCCTCAAACCGATGATGTTGCCGCCATTCTCGCTTCGCTGGCTGAAGCCGACCTGATAATCGTTGCTTCGCCTTCCTACTGGGGGGATGTAACCGGTCAGCTCAAGGTGTTCTTTGACCGGAACACGCCATATGCGGACACAAACCCACATCCGGACAAGATGAAGATCCCACCCGGAAAATTCGGCGTTTCAGTGGCTGTTCGCGCAGGTCAAACCGAACGGGAGAATCTCCACATCCTTGAGACAATCGAGCATTATTTCGGACATCTCGGCATCACGCCGAAGGGGCGTCTCTCCGTTACGGCAGTCGACACGGTGGAGGATCTGTCTTGCAAGCCGGAAGCGGTTGAAAAGGCGAGGATACTTGGCGCGAGTCTTCGGGAATCCGTTGACATCCATCCCGTTTCCCACTATGCTGATCACAGATGAATAGCCTATGCCCACAGATATGAGTGATTAGGGGGCAGAGCTTGCGGGAACGCAGGTTCTGTTCCTTTTTTTCTTTTATTCCCGCCCCAGACAGGAGGCGCATGATTCATGCAACAAAAAAAAACTCCCGTTCAACCGATTCTTCTCACCGGAAGGTCCCTCACGCAGGAAGAACTCTTGCAAATCTCTAGGGAACGGCATCCCGTCGCCTTATCCGAGGAGGCTCGACGAAACCTGGCCATTGCCTATGAAACCGTCCTTCGAAAGATGGAAGCAAACCTTCCCGTATATGGCATAACCACCGGATTTGGAAAACTCGCGAACGTCACCATCGACCGGGAACAATCCCGCGAGCTGCAGCGCAACCTCATCATGAGCCATGCCTGCGGTGTCGGCGACCCATTTCCCACCGAGGTTGTGCGGGCCATCATGCTGCTGCGGGCGAACGCCCTGGCTTCGGGGTTCTCGGGGGTCAACCCCGCTGTTGTGGAAACCCTGGTTGCCATGCTGAATGCCGGCATTCACCCTGTTGTTCCTGAAAAAGGATCACTCGGCGCGAGTGGGGACCTTGCGAACCTGGCCCATGTCGCGTTGGTCCTCATCGGTCTGGGTGAAGCGGAATTCGGCGGCCGGGTGATGGATGGCGCGGCCGCGATGGCGATGTCCGGTATCTCCACTGTCGTGCTGGAAGGGAAAGATGGATTGGGGCTGATAAACGGTACGCAAATCATGGCCGCCCTTGGCTCCCTCCACCTGCATGAAGCCCGGCGGCTGTACCGGATTGCCAACATTGCCGGCGCCCTGACGCTCGAATCCATGCGCGGACTCACCGCTGCGTTCGATCCCCGCATCCAGGCTGTGCGCCCGCATCCGGGCCAGATTACCTGCGCGGCCGAGATGCTCGAACTCGTGGCAGGCAGCACCTATGTCAATGGGTGCGACCGTGTCCAGGATGCGTACACCCTGCGATGCATCCCTCAGGTGCATGGGGCTACGAAGGATGTGATCGATTACGCTTCGAATGTGCTGGCCATTGAACGGAATGCTGTCACCGACAATCCACTTGTGTTTCCGGACGGCGACGAAGTGATTTCAGGCGGGAACTTCCACGGCCAGCCGCTGGCATTTGCACTTGACTTCCTCGCCATCGGACTTTCCGAGCTGGCCAACATCAGCGAGCGCCGCATCGAACGGCTCGTGAATCCGCAGTTGTCCGGACTCCCGGCCTTTCTCGCCCGAAATGGCGGCGTCGAGTCCGGATACATGATTGCCCAATATACAGCCGCTTCCCTGGTCTCCGAAAACAAAATCTATGCCTCGCCGGCGAGTGTGGACTCGATCCCTTCCTCTGCGAACCAGGAAGATCATGTCAGTATGGGCGCCATCTCTGCGCGCAAGTTGGGCAAGGTTCTTGAAAACGTGGCGACTGTTCTGGCCATCGAATTGATGTGTGCCGCGCAGGCGATCGATCTTCAGGTTCCCGGTCGGCTTGGCAAGGGGACGGAAGCTGCCTACAGGGCTGTCCGGAATATCGTGCCCACCTTGAACGGCGACCGGGTGCCGGCCCCGGACATCCGAATCCTGACAGAGCTTGTCCGCAGCGATCGTCTGGTGGATGCCGTCCGGAACGCACTTGACAGGACGGCTTGAACCGGATGGAACGCACTTGACAGGACGGCTTGAACCGGATGGAACGCGCTTGACAGGACGGTTTGAACCGGCCGGAAAGGGAACCCGTATGGAAACACGCTTCGATTCCGCATTCCCGCCAGATTGGAACTTTACCGTTTCCGCGACAGCTCTGCGTCTTTCCGATGATCTGCCGCCGACCCCGCATTTCGATCCGGGAATCCGCCGGGCTCCTTCCCGTGGGTTCCGCCTCACGAAGGAACAGACCGAGACCGCCCTGATGAACGCCTTGCGTTATGTTCCTGCCATTTTACATGCAACGCTTGCACCGGAGTTCATGGCCGAACTGGCTGCGTTCGGGCGCATCTACGCTTACCGGTACCGGCCTGCAGGTCGAATCCGTGGCCTGCCCATTCAT
Source organism: Clostridia bacterium (assembly GCA_020047785.1). Taxonomy (GTDB): domain Bacteria; phylum Bacillota; class Clostridia; order DSM-8532; family DSM-8532; genus JAEWSN01. The sequence goes on along the minus strand of JAIFNI010000251.1, from coordinate 11,434 downwards.
GAATACAAAGGAAACTGCGTGGAGGGAAAGGCATTCCAGGTGATGATCGACAACAACCTGGATTTTGAGACGGCACTCTATCCCTATGAACTCGTCACCTATGGCGAAACGGGGCAGGTCTGCCAGAACTGGCTCCAGTACCGGCTCATCAAGGCATATCTGGAGGTGCTGACCCAGGACCAGACCCTGGTCATCTCCTCCGGGCACCCGGTTGGTTTGTTTCCGTCCCATCCCTCAGCCCCGCGCGTCATCATCACGAATGCGCTGATGGTGGGGATGTTCGACAACCAGACCGACTGGGAAATCGCCGAGCAGATGGGGGTTGCCAATTACGGACAGATGACCGCGGGCGGCTGGATGTACATCGGGCCACAGGGCATCGTGCATGGCACGTTCAATACCCTGATGACCGCGGGCCGGCTGAAGCTCGGTATCCCCTCCGACGGCGATCTGACCGGAAAATTGTTCATCACCTCCGGACTCGGCGGCATGAGCGGCGCGCAGCCGAAAGCCATCGAGATCGCCGGAGGTGCCGGCATCATTGCGGAAGTCGACGAAAGCCGCATCGTGACCCGCAAGACGCAGGGCTGGGTGGGGCATGTCACGGATTCCTGCGAAGAGGCCTTCCGCTTGGCGGAAAAGGCCATGCAGGAGAAACGACCGGTTTCCGTCGCCTTTCATGGCAACATCGTGGACCTGCTCGCGTATGCGGTGGCCAAGAACAAACACATCGATCTGCTTTCGGATCAGACATCCTGCCATGTGGCGCATGATGGCGGATATTGCCCGCAAGGGATGTCGTTCGCTGAACGGACCCGGATGCTGGCAGAGGACCGGGAGGGATTCCGACGGGCAGTGGACCGGTCCCTGTGCCGGCATTTCGAGCTCATCCGTCTCCTCGCGGACCGGGGCACGTATTTCTTCGATTATGGGAACGCCTTCATGAAGGCGGTGTATGATGCAGGCGCGACGGCCATCAGCCGGAACGGAACCGATGAGAAGGACGGGTTCATTTTCCCGTCTTATGTGGAAGATCTGATGGGACCGGAACTCTTCGATTACGGATATGGTCCGTTCCGATGGGTCTGCCTGAGCGGAAGTGATGATGATCTGGAAAAAACGGATGCGGCCGCCATGACTTGCATCGATCCGAACCGACGTCCGCAGGATCGCGACAATTGGGCCTGGATTCGGGATGCGTCAAAGAATCGGCTTGTTGTCGGCACCAAGGCACGCATCCTGTACCAGGATGCGGAAGGGCGGCTGCGTATCGCTCTTCGGTTCAATGAAATGGTCCGGAACAGGGATATCGGTCCGGTCATGCTGGGCAGGGATCATCACGATGTATCAGGTACGGATTCGCCCTTTCGGGAAACAGCCAACATCCGGGACGGCAGCAACGTAATGGCGGACATGGCGACGCAGTGTTTTGCGGGAAATGCGGCCAGGGGCATGAGTCTGGTTGCCTTGCACAATGGCGGTGGTGTGGGCATCGGCAAATCCATCAATGGCGGGTTCGGCATGGTGCTGGATGGCAGCGCGCGGGTGGATGGGATTTTAATATCCGCCATGATGTGGGATGTCATGGGCGGTGTCGCCAGACGGTCCTGGGCCCGGAACCCGCATGCGATGGAGACAAGTGCGGCATACAACAGCACGGTGGACGGAGCCGGACACATCACGCTGCCATTCATCCCGGACAGTGGTGTGATCGACGCCGCAATCGGTCCGTTTTTTCCAGGATCCGGTCAGATACCGAGCGTGTGATGCAATCCTCGGCAAATGAAATCTGTGCGGGCATCCTTTCGCATTCAGGGCCTTTCCGGTATGATGAAATTCACAGGGTCTGGGAAAGAAACAACTTGCTCTGTCAATTTCAAATAACAAAGGCCGGACTCGCCAGGCCCATTTTGAAAAAGAGCAGGGAATATCTTGACGACGACAGGAACGCGAGGAAGGAAGACAACATGGCAAAACTGGTGGAGTGCGTACCGAATTTCAGTGAAGGCCGCGATTTGGAGAAAATCGATCGAATCCTGAAGCCGTTTCGGACCACGGAGAATGTGAAGCTGCTGGACAGCAAGCCGGACCGGGATCACAACCGGGTCGTCGTCACGGTGATGGGCGAACCGCAGGCGGTGAAGAAAGCAATGGTCGAGGCGATGGGCATCGCCATTCAGGAAATCGATTTGAATGTCCATTCCGGCGAACATCCGCGTATGGGTGCAACGGATGTCGTCCCATTCATCCCGATCCGGGACATGACGATGGAAGAGGCTGTGGCGCTTTCCAAGGAAGCGGCGAACGAGGTTGCGGAACGTTACGGGCTGCCCGTCTACCTATATGAAAAGGCGGCGATGGTGCCGGAACGCGAGAACCTGGCCGTCATTCGCAAGGGAGAGTTTGAAGGTTTGAAGGACAAGATGGCACTGCCCGCCTGGAAGCCGGATTTCGGCCCGGACATGCCGCATCCCACTGCCGGCGCGGTTGTCATGGGCGCACGAATGCCCCTCATCGCCTACAACATCAATCTGAACACGAAGGACCTGGATCTGGCCAACCGCATCGCGCGGAACATTCGTCACATATCCGGCGGGTTCCGCTATTGCAAGGCGATGGGTGTGGAACTGGCTGAAAAGGGCATCGTGCAGGTGTCCATCAACATGACCGACTTTACGAAAACCCCGCTTCATCGCGTGTTTGAAACCGTGAAGATGGAAGCGGAGCGTTATGGTGTGACGATTGCCGGCAGCGAGATCATCGGTCTGACACCGATGGGGGCACTTGTGGAAGCGGCCTGCCATTATCTGCGGCTGAATGATTTTGTCCCGGAACAGGTGATCGAGAGCCGGTTGCTGGGCGAATAGGCAGATGGAAGAAAAATGATTTGCGTCACGGGATTGAACGAGGAGAGGAACACCATGGCAAATCTTTCGGATCGGTCGGTCCGCCAAGACTATTCCCCAGCTCTGGACCTGTCGACCGAACCGGACCAGCGAATGGTTCGGGCCATACGGCCTGAAACCGTCATCCGTTCCCACCGAATCGCCACCATGTCCGGTGAAACCGGATACGGACTGGTTGACGGCTGGGTGGCCATTGGGGGAGGGCGTGTCCTTGCGGTTGAAAGCGGTGAGGTACCGACTTCCTGGTGCGATTTGGATTCCGGCGTGGAATCGGTGGATGCGCGGGACAGAATCATACTGCCTGGTTTTGTGGACGCACATACCCACCTCGTGCATGCGGGTTCCCGAGAGAATGAGTTGGCCATGAAGCTGGCCGATGTTCCGTATCTGGAGATTCTCGCAAAAGGTGGAGGCATTCATGGCACAGTTCGCCTGACACGGGAAGCGACCAAAGAAGAACTGTACCGAAAAGCGGCGAAAAGTCTTGATGTCATGCTGGAACACGGCACAACGACCGTGGAGGCCAAGAGCGGATACGGGCTTGATCTCGTGACGGAGATAAAATGTCTGGAAGTGGCGCGGGATTTGGATCGGACGCATCCGATCGATGTGATTTCCACCTATCTGGGTGCCCATGCAGTTCCCAAAGAATACAACGGCAACACGCGCGCCTATATGGATTTCATGATGAAGACCGTCATGCCGTTTGTCCGGCAGGAGGGTCTTGCTGAATTCATGGATGTCTTCTGCGAAGCGGGGGTCTTTTCTCCCGAAGAAACCTTCGAACTGCTTCAGGCAGGTCATGGGATGGGTTTCGGGCTGAAACTCCATGCGGATGAAATCGTCCCGCTGCAGGGAGCGGAGCTGGCGGCACGAATGAATGCGGTTTCCGCCGACCACCTGCTGGCCGCCTCGGACGAGGGGATAGCGGCACTTGCCGAATTTGGAGTCACGGCGGTTCTACTGCCTGGAACCTCCTTTTACCTGATGACCGGAAAATTCGCCCGCGCCCGCAGGATGCTGGAGTCCGGCGTTCGGGTGGCTGTCGCTTCGGACTACAATCCCGGTACCTGTCCGTGCGAAAACCTGCAGGCCATCCAGGTGTTTGCGTGCATGGGCCTGCGGATGACGCCGGAAGAAATTCTTCGCGGCATGACGGTGAATGCCGCGCATGCCCTGCGCCGTGCGGATTCTGTCGGAACCATCGAACCGGGAAAAAAGGCGGATCTGGTCCTTTATGACGCCCCTAATCCGGATTGGCTCGTTTATCACTTTGGCAGCAACCCTGTGGATGTGGTATATAAGAGTGGGCGGGTTGTCGTGCGGAACGGCAGGCGGACTACTTGAAAGCAGGAACAAAGGCCGAAGCAGAATCGGCAAGCAGGAGGAGAACCCTTTGAAGGATTTGATGGGACATACCCTGAAGGAATACGGTGATATTCTGGCAAGCGATACCCCGACACCGGGCGGCGGAAGTACGGCTGCACTTGCAGGCGCCTATGGTGCGGCGCTCGGGGCGATGGTGGCGGCATTGACCTATGGAAAGAAAGATTGGGAAGCAATTGAACCGAATCTGCAGGAGACTTTCAAAAAGGCGCATGAGGAACTCCTGCTATTAAAGTCCTCTCTGGAAAGACAAGTGGATGCGGATACAGCCGCCTTCAATGTTTTTCTGTCCGCCAAAAAAATGCCCAGGGAGAATGCCGACCAGGAACTGGCCAGAAAAACCGCCCTGGGCATCGCGTCCGTGCGTATTCTCACCGTGCCGCTCAACACGGCGGAGCAGTGTCTGTCCGTCCTGAACCACCTCCAGGACATCGCCACCTGCGGCAACAGGAATGCGCTTTCCGATGTCGGAACCGGTGCCGCTCTTGCGCTGGCCGGGCTGGAAGGCGCACTGATGAATGTGCGCGTCAATCTGCCGGGTATCCCGAGCAGCAAACAGCGCGCCGATTTGATGGAACAGGCGGAGCGCATGTGGGAGCAGGGATGCGAAGTCAAGGAACAAATCATGACGGCGCTGTTCATCCGGATGAGTGCCTGAAGCAAATCGTGCGCCAATGTGCGATAATCATGAAACTGGACACCGATAATCTGAAAGTTGAACCTTTTGATCGCGGCCGTGCTGTCGACACACAGAACCGCTGAACCGGCGGAGGTGCGCATGAAGAACATGATCGACTATATCGAGGAAACGAAGGATCTGGCCTGGGATGTAAAACCGTTCTGCGCGGCGGACAGCATTGTTCTTTCCCAGCTTTCCTATCAGGACTACGGAGATGTCGTGCCACCCCTGTCCAAGGTGCGAAGCACCATCAGACTCATGGAGGCCATCCAACTCCGTGGCATCCGCCAGTTGATCACCGGAACATTGCTTCCGCCAAAAAACGAGAAAATGCTTTTTGCCGTGCTGAAGAATGCCCGGTTCAGGGACCTGATCGTGCGCGCCTATGTGAACGACATCGATCTGGAAACGCAGAAGCAATTCTCGGCCATCACATTCACCCTGCCGACGGGGACAACCTATGTCTGCTTCCGGGGTACCGATGCGACCCTCATCGGTTGGAAGGAAGACTTCAACATGACGTTCATGAGTCCGGTTCCGGCACAGGTGTCGGCGGTCGCCTATCTCGAAATCATTGCGAAAGCGACTTCCGGTCCCATCTTCATAGGGGGTCATTCAAAAGGCGGAAATCTTTCCGTTTATGCTGCCATGCATTGTTCCCCGGAGACTGGCAAGCGGATTCGCGCTGTCTATAATCATGATGGTCCCGGCTTCAAGGAGGAGGTTTTGTCGGAACCAAGCTTTGCGGCCATTGCCGGCATGCTGCAGACCACCCTGCCGAAAGCCTCCATTGTCGGCATGCTCCTGCAGCATGACAACCGCTACCGGGTGGTCGAGTGTTCCGGCATCGGCATTCTCCAGCATAATCTGTTCACCTGGGTTGTGGAGGATGGCGACCTGCGTTATGCCAATCAGTTGTCTCCTCAGGCCATCCTATTCGGGGAGACCCTCAATGCGTTTCTTTCAGGATTGGACGCGGAGAAACGGGAGCGATTCGTGGAATGGCTGTTTGCCTTGGTCAGTGCTGCCAACCTGCACACCTTGAAAGATATGCGGTGGGGATGGCGAAAAGCTGCTCGTGAAGCGGCAAATGCGGTTAAGGACACAGACCCGGAAACCCGCAGATTTCTGTTGGAAATCTTCAACATCCTGGCGGAAAACGTGAAGGAAACCCTGGCGAGGGACTTTCACCAGAAATTGGCCAGCTTCATTCCATCGGCTTCGAAGAGTAAATCGTCATGAAAGGATGAAAACTGAACTTCGTGACAAAATCAGCTTTTTGTGACGGGCCAAAGGTGAATGGGCTGGAACCGCTCCACCCCAATGAATGCGTTTGCTTTTTCGGTTGCTTCGGCGTCGGGATGACGCTGTAGAAAGGATAAACCGTGTTGACCAATCTGCTCGTTCTCTTGCTCCTGATTCTGCTCAATGCCTTCTTTGCAGCATCCGAGATTGCACTGATCTCGTTGAATGACAACAAGCTGCGGCAGATGGCTGAAAACGGGCACAAAAAAGCAAAATTGCTGATGACTTTGCTTGGGAATCCCAGCCGGTTTCTGGCAACAATTCAGATTGGCATCACCCTGGCCGGATTTCTGGCCAGCGCTTTTGCATCGGAAAGTTTTGCCGATCCGATCGTCAGCCTGCTTGTCGAAACTGGCGTCCCCATTTCGGAGTCCGTGCTGAAAACTGCTGCAGTATTGGTCATCACCCTTTTTCTGGCCTACTTCACCCTGGTTTTGGGAGAGCTGGTTCCTAAGCGCCTGGCCATGCAGAAAGCCGAGTCGATTGCCATGTTCGTGGCCAATCCGCTACATTGGCTGTCCATTGCTGCGGCGCCGTTTGTCCGTTTTCTGACTTTTTCCACCAATTTTTTTGTTCGTCTCTGCGGCGTGGATCCCAATGCAGAAGTGGAACATGTGACGGAAGAAGAAATTCGGATGATGGTCGACACGGGCGAAGAAAGGGGAGCAATCCACGAGACGGAAAAAGAGATGATCAACAACATTTTTGAATTTGACAATACGATTGCCCGTGAAATCATGACACACCGGACACAAATTGTGGGGATCAGATCCGACGCGGATCTTCAAAACATAGCCTGCGTGGTCAATCAAGAGAAATATACCCGATATCCAATCTATCAGGAGGACCTCGACCACATCATCGGCGTCCTGCATGTCAAGGACCTGCTTGTGATGCTGGATAGCGGCACCGAAGGATTCAGTCTGTCCTCGATCCTGCGGAAACCGTATTTTATCCCTGAATCCAAACGCATCAACGAAATCTTCCGGGACATGAAGAAGAACAAGACACATCTTGCCATCGTCATCGACGAATATGGTGGAACCGCTGGAATCATCACCATCGAAGACTTGCTGGAAGAGATAGTCGGCAGCATCACGGACGAGTACGATGAGGTGGAGAAGGAGGACGAACAGTTGGCAGACGGGTCGTTTCTGCTGGATGGCGGCATTTCCCTGGATGACGCCGCCGAACTGCTCCGGACGGAACTCCCGGTGGATGATTATCATACTTTGAGCGGATTTCTCATCGCTCAACTCGGCCGTTTCCCGGACCCGGGTGAAACACCGGTTGTGGAATACGGCAGGCTGCAGCTCTGCGTGGAAGCCATGGATGATAAACGAATCACCAGGGTCCGTGCGCGATGGCTTCTGGAATGAGGGTCAGGCGTTCTCCTCCATCAACTCTATCACTCACCCCTGAAAGCAGCAGGCCGACTTGCGGGGTTCTGTTGTTTTCTCGTACAAAATCGCGCAGAAACCCCATTGGCATGATAGAATAAAAGTGTCAGGAATTGCAGGCATTGTGAAAACGCAAACAATCATGAGCATTTGTATGCGTTGCCAACCGTGCATGTCCTTGACCAGGCACGAGTGACGGGTCTGGTTCAAGTGACGGATTCAGATAGATGATGGAGATCTGCTTCCCGCAACCAGGAAGCCGGGAGGCAGCAGAAGGGGTGATGGAGGAATGACTGGCCGTAAGGATGTCGGACCGAACATGCAATCGATCAAGGATATCGGTCATTATACCATTCCGTGTGTTCTTCGGAATTCTTTTTCAAAATTTCCGGACAGACCGGCTTTATCCATTGTGGGAAAGCCTCCGATGACCTACACGGAAATGCGCGAGGACATTCAAAGATACGCACGGTTGCTGAAACTGGCCGGAGTCTCCAAGGGAGACAAAGTTGCCGTCTTGTCCCCCAGCATGCCCAAGTGGGGGGTCGCCTATTTTTCCATTGTTTGCCTCGGTGCCATCGCAGTGCCGCTGCTGCCGGATTTCAGCAAGGCGGAGGTTGAAGGAATCGTCGTACATTCCGACGCGTGCTTCGCTTTTGTCTCGAAAAGCAATCTGGAAAAAGTGATGGATTGTGGGGAGACGATGAAATCCATCTTCTGTCTGGAAGAGGAATCATTTGTCCGTGGCGGCGAACAGGTCGGAACAGGTGAAACGGAAACGGTGGACCTGTTTGGTGTGGAGCTGGAGGAGCAGGACACGGCCTCCATCATCTACACATCCGGCACGACCGGAACGCCCAAAGGGGTGGAGCTTTCACACCGGAATATCGTGTTCATGGCGCATCAGACCCGTCTCATCCAGGACATTCACCCCGATGATGTTTTTCTTTCCATCCTGCCCATGTCGCATGTGTATGAGTTCACCATCGGCTTCATTTTTCCCATGATGCAGGGCAGTCATGTTGTTTATCTGGGAAGAAGCGTCGCCGTGTCCTCGTTGCTGCCTGCCCTGAAAATTGTCCGGCCGACGATTATGCTCAGCGTGCCGGCTGTCATGGAAAAAATCTACAAGAACAAGATCGTTCCGTCCTTCGAGAAGAGCAAGGTGGTTTCCTCGCTCTACAAACTGCCCGTCATCCGGAAACTGCTGCACAAGATTGCCGGCAGGACTCTGATGGAAACGTTCGGCGGGCGGATCAAGTTTTTCGGTCTGGGTGGCGCAAAGGTCCAACCGGAAGTCGAACGGTTCCTCAAGGAAGCGGGCTTCCCTTATGCGATCGGCTACGGACTGACGGAAACCTCCCCCTTGATAGCCGGTGCAAATCCACACTACACCCGCCTCGGGTCCACGGGTCCGAAGATGGAAGGCATCGAGATGAAGCTCATTCATGTCGAGGAAGCGACCGGCATCGGCGAAGTCGTCACCAAAGGCCCCCATGTCATGAAGGGTTATTATAAGAACGAGGAACTGACCAAATCGGTGTTCACCGAGGACGGATTCTTCAAGACAGGCGACTGTGCCACGCTGGACAAGAGTGGGTATCTCTACATCAAAGGTCGAAACAAGAACGTCATCATCGGAGCCTCCGGGGAGAACATCTATCCGGAGGATATCGAATTCGTCCTGAACAAGCACCCGCTTGTTTTGGAATCGCTGGTCGTGGAGCGGGATAATCGGCTTGTCGCACTTGTGAAACTGGATGAGGAGACCATCGAAAAGGGCAAACCTGCCATCGGGAACGCGGAGCAGGGTCTGTCGGCCATCTACGCCAAGACTCTGACGGACATCAGGTCCTATGTCAATTCGCAGGTGAACAAGTTCTCGCAGTTGAAGGGAATCGAACAAATTTCCGATCTGGAGAAGACAGCTTCCCAGAAAATAAAGAGATTTCTATACAATACCGGATCCAAAGGAAAAGTCACCAACGTGCGGTAAATATGTCGACCACTCAGCAGCATGGTGTTCAACGAACAGGGCATGAAAGGAAAACGGCAGCATGGCGATTACGGATTTTTTGGAGAAGAATGCGAAGCTGTACCCTTCGGAGATCAGTCTTGTGGAAATCAATCCGGCCAACCAGCCGGATCACGCGGTCACCTGGCGGGAATACAATCTGATCGAGAGCAGTTCGACGGAAAAGTACCGTCGCGAGATGACCTGGAAGGAATTCGACGTCAAGGCGAACCGGTTTTCCAATCTTCTCCTGACCCGGGGGATCCGGAAAGGGGACAAGGTCGCTGTTCTCCTGATGAACTGCCTGGAGTGGCTTCCCATTTACTTCGGCATTCTGAAAACCGGTGCCCTGGCTGTTCCGATGAATTACCGGTATACGGCCGATGAGATCAGGTACTGTCTGGACCTGTCGGAGGCAAGTACGCTCATCTTCGGTCCGGAATTCATCGGCCGCGTGGAGCAGGTGTATGATCATCTTCACAAGGTGAAAACCGTATTCTTTGTCGGCGACTGCAAACCGTCCTTCACCGACAGCTATGATCAGCTTGTTTCCTACTGTTCATCCACCGCTCCGGCTGTCGAACTGCTGGATGACGACGATGCGGCCATCTATTTCTCATCCGGCACGACCGGTTTCCCCAAAGCGATTCTGCATTCCCACGCGGCACTTGTCTCCTCCTGCCTGACCGAGCAGAACCATCATGCGCAATCCCGTGACGATGTGTTTCTCTGCATTCCGCCGCTCTATCATACCGGTGCGAAAATGCACTGGTTCGGCAGTCTGCTGTCCGGCAGCAAGGCCGTCATCCTGCGGGGCATCCGTCCGGATTGGATTCTGCAGGCTGTATCGGAGGAAAAGGCGACACTGGTATGGCTGCTTGTCCCTTGGGTGCAGGACATCCTGGATGCCATCGAGCGGGGAGACATTCTTCTGGAAAGCTACCGGCTTGATCAGTGGCGGCTCATGCACATCGGAGCCCAGCCCGTGCCACCCAGTCTGGTACATCGTTGGAAACAGGTGTTTCCCGATCATCAATACGACACCAACTACGGACTCAGCGAATCCATCGGACCCGGCTGCGTCCATCTTGGTGTGGAGAACATCCACAAGGTTGGCGCGATCGGCAAGGCCGGTCACTTATGGGAGGCCGCCATCGTGAATGAGTCCGGGGACCCGGTCGCGGCCGGAGAGGCCGGCGAGTTGATCGTCAAAGGTCCTGGCGTCATGAAGTGTTACTACAACAATCCGCAGGCTACGACGGAGATCCTGAAGGATGGGTGGCTGTACACCGGGGATGTCGCACGCATGGATGAGGATGGCTTCATTTATCTGGTCGACAGAAAAAAAGACGTCATCATCTCGGGGGGCGAGAACCTCTATCCCGTCCAGATTGAGGACTTTCTGCGCGCGCACGGCGCCATCAAGGATGTGGCGGTCATCGGCATGCCGGATGAACGACTGGGTGAAATGGCGGCGGCCATCATCGAGCTGAAGAATGGCGCAGTCTGCACGGAAGGAGACATTCTGGCATTCTGCATGGATTTGCCCCGATACAAACGTCCGCGCAAAATCATTTTTGCCAACGTACCGAGAAACCCCACGGGAAAAATCGAAAAGCCCCGCCTGCGGGAAATTTATTGCGGGAAACGCCTGGTGGAGGCGCAGACGACAAACTGAGCCGATTTTTCCAGAAACCGGCTTTCATGGCAACAAAAAGGCGACAATCGGATTCCTGCGATTGTC
>JAIFNI010000062.1 GCA_020047785.1 Clostridia bacterium | reverse complement strand
TCATGAATTCCTGCTTTTGCGGATATCTGCAGAATGGTGGCATCATGAAGAAACTCCAGCTCAGCGTGTTGGTCCGGCTGCTGATCCTTTTTCTGACCGTCCTTTTCCCACTTTTTCTCGCAGGCGCCTGGATCGTGTATTCGTCGAACGAAAAACTGGAGAAGCAGATTACGGAATCGGTTCAGCAGAACACGGATAAGTTCACGCTCCTTTTCAACAATCAGCTGACAGAAATCAATCGGGCCACGCTGGCCGTCATCGCGCAGGTGCGCGTGGCGAAACTGGAAAGAATCGGTCGTGCGGATGCGGATTATGAAACATTCTACAACATCAATATCATGCGGGAATTCATGAGCAACATTCAGAGTGCCTATGCCATCATCGGAAACACCCGGGTGTATCTGCCCGCTTTGGAGATAGCCTGCAATTCCATCGGGTACAAGAAGGGCAGCATTCAGAGCTTGTCACGGAAACAGTATCTGGACATACTCGCCGTGAAAAGCAGCGGAAGCACGCTGATCTTTCATGAAAATCGCCTGATATCCCTCAATGCGCTCATCTCCCAGTCCCCTCGAAGTATAATTGAGGTGGAGTACAATCTGTCGGAACTTTCCGAGTTTCTTTCCTCTCCGCTCATCTACAGCGACTCCTGCTATTTTTTCCATCTGCCCGGCCAGAATTTCTATCTGACCAATCTCGACAGGGAAAAGGCAGAGGAAATCCGCATTCGTTTGCAGACAGATTTCAAACAGGTTTCCCAGATCAGTTTTTCCGACGATAAGAATAATCCTTACTCCGTCTTCCAGTCGGATATCCCCTTGCTGTCCGGAACCTACATTCAATTCATCCCGCGCAGGCAGCTGATGCAGCCCTCCATTTTTTCCTCCCGCTATGTTTTCCTTCTTCTGTTCTTCATGCTGCTGGGCGTATTGATGTTCTTCGGAGGTGCTTTCCACCTCATCCACAAACCGTTGAAAAAGCTGAGCTCGGCTTTCAAATCGCTGGGAGAGGACAAGAATTTCGGCATCCGTGTTTCCAACTCGGAGTCTCCGGACTTCGCCTATCTGTACAGTGCATTCAATAAAATGTCAGAGCAGCTTTATCAGTTGATTGTGCACGACTACTCCCAGAGCATGCTGCTGCAGCAGGCCAATTTCCGCCAGCTGCAGGCGCAGATCAACCCTCATTTTCTGTACAACAGCTATTTCATGCTGTTCCGGATGATCAAGTCGGGTCAGCACGAGGAGTCCAAGACCGTGGCGAAGGAACTCGGCAGTTATTTCCAGTACATTACCCGCTCCCATTCGGATACCGTTACCCTGAAGGATGAATATACACATGCAAAAATTTATTCAAACATTCAGGCAGTGCGTTTTGGAGAACGCATACAAGTCGATTTCCAGGAGCTTCCGGACTGCTGCGGTGATTATGTCGTGCCCAAGCTGATCCTGCAGCCTATCGTGGAAAACGCCTTCAATTACGGGCTGGAAAACAAGGTCAAAAATGGTTTGCTGAAAGTTTGCTTCCTTCCCGTACAGAACGATCTGGTCATTACGGTCGAGGAAAACGGAGAATCCCTGACCGACGAAACCCTCGAAAAGATCCAGGCAAGTTTTTCAGCACCGGGCTTCGATGGATTGACCAGCGAAATCACAGGACTGCTGAATATTTTCAAACGCCTGCAGATCTTCTTCAAGCGGGACGATGTTCTTTCGGTTTCACGTTCACCGCTTGGCGGCATGTGCGTGAGAGTCTCCTTATACCAAATGGAATCGGAGGTGTTGACAAACGTATCGCTTGTTGATCGTGGATGATGAACCACATATTGTGAACTGGTTGGTCGAATTGTTTCAATCGCAACCTGAGATGGACCTGGATGTCCTGAAAGCATACAACGGCATAACCGCGCTCGAACTGCTTGACAGCTGCAAGGTCGACATCATCCTGCTGGATATCAAAATGCCCGGCCTGACCGGAATTGAAGTCGCCGACCGCATCAATCGGAACTGGCCGGCCTGCAAGATTGTGTTTCTGACCGGACACAGTGATTTCAGCTATATCTACACCGCAAACAAGAAAGGCAATGTGACCTATCTGCTGAAGACGGAAGACGACGCGGAAATCGTCGCAGCCGTCAGCCATGCCATATCCGCCCTGGAAGCAAGTCACAAGAATGATGAATACGCGAATCAGGCCATTTGGGGGAAACGATTCTCCCAGCATCTGATCAAACGGGAAATCCTGAGAAACATACTTTCCGGCAGACTGGTGAGTGACATCACATCCCGCTCCAGGCCGCAGCCGAAGGATTTCATCCTGGATTTCACGCGTCCCGTCTTTCTGGTTGTCGGCAGAATCCGCTGGCACAGCATGACACAGCATGACCTCGACTTGAACGCGCAAACCATGATGATGGAACAAATCATCGACCAGGCGCTCAACCACCGGTTTGCCATCGCCCTCACCGATGTCGATGCAGCCACGGTGGCCTGCTTCATTCAAGCCTGGCCGCAATCGGAAGAGAACCATGTTTCTGATTTTCTGTATCTGAAGGAATCCCTGGACGACCTTGTGAACCAGTGCGCCGCGGCGGCATCCTGCTATATCGCCCTTTCACTTTACGAGCATGAAATTTCATGGAGCGAGACCGGCATCGCGTGTGAGCTGATGGCACTGAAATTCCTGACAAATCTTCAGGCAGATACGTTTTCCCACTCCTATGGATCGGTCTACCGATTGGATGACAACGCCGCCACCATGAAAAATGGCGACAACACCCTGGAACCCGCCAATCTCTCTGAAAATTTGTCCCATTACCTGAACCAGGGAGACAAAACCGCCTTCCTGGCTGAATTGAACAGACTGGAAAATCTGCTGCACGGAAAAAGCAACATGAACCATCTCCCGACCATCAAGATCTACCAGACCATCACCCTGATCTATATGGATTTCATCAACCGGTATCAGCTCCAGGACAAGCTCTCCACGAAGGTTCAGCTTCGCTGTCTTTATGTGCTGGAGAAATTCGGCAGCTGGAAGGAAGCTTTCCGGTTCCTGATCGAGCTGGCGGAAGTGCTGTTCCAGATCATCGGGAAAGAGGAACAGAACCACAACGACAAACTGGTCGGCGAAGTCAAGAATTACATCCGGCATCATCTGGATTCCGATCTGTCCCTGACGGTCATTTCCAATCTGGTGAACTACAACAGTTCCTATCTCTCCCGCATTTTCAACCAGACTGCGAATGTCAGCCTTTCCACCTACATCAACAACAAGCGCGTCGAAAAGGCCCAGGAACTTCTGCGGCAGACGAACGAGAACATCCATGAAATCTCGGAGAAAGTCGGGTTCGACTCTTCCCAGTATTTTTCCATCGTGTTCAAGAAAAGCACCGGAATTTCCCCCCGGGAGTACAGGAGCCTTTATTTTTCGGAGTGAACCCGGAGCGGGAATGCTGCTTGCTGCGTTCTTGCATGTATCGAAGGAGCTCTTGACAGATTGGAGGGATTCAAGTAAAATGGAGATATTGATAACGAATATCAATATCTCCATTATCAGTATCATTATTTTTGCGCACGTTCAGAAGGAGGCCTCATGCCGCTTTTCAAGGCAAAACCGGGTGAAGTGAATCGGATCAGGTCCGTATCCTGTACGGACAAGGTCCGTCAGTTTCTGTTCACGCTCGGGTGCTCCGCGGGTGAGGAAATCACACTGGTATCAGTTCTTGCAGGCACTTTCATCGTTGCCATCAAGGATAGCCGCTATGCCATCGACATGAATTTCGCCAAATCCATTGATTTGGTCTGATATTGCCTCTTTTAAGGAGCAGAAACATGAAGATCGCACTGGCCGGCAACCCGAATTCGGGCAAGACAACGCTGTTCAACATGATTACGGGAAAGGCTGAATATGTAGGCAACTGGCCCGGAGTCACCGTGGACAAAAAAATGGCCCGTCTGAAAAGAACCTACCGGTCCGAAACAGGCGGACGCGGCCATGCCTGCAGAAAACGCAAAGGTTTGCATCCCGAATGCGGGCATTGCGGCGGTAAAACCTGTCAAGGCCAGCACGGCCGGAACCGGATTGACGTCGTGGATCTCCCGGGTGCCTATTCCATAGAACCCTATACGGGCGAGGAAGCCATCACGCGAGACTTCATTCTGAACGAAGCCCCGGATGTGCTCATCAACATCCTTGATACAAGCAGCCTGGAACGAAGCCTCTATTTCACCACGCAACTGCTGGAACTCGGTCTTCCCATGGTGATTGCCCTGAACAAGCAGGATGTTGTCACTCGGAACGGTGACAAACTGGATGTCCTCCTGCTGGAAAAACTTCTGGGGTGTCCGGTCGTGCCCGTCACGGCAAATGAGGGGGCCGGGTTGGATATGCTGGTGGAAAAAACAATTCGAGCCGCTGATGGCAGTGGTCCCGCCGCACCGAAAATTCCCGGCAGGGGAACCCCATCCGAGTCCACGGGCCGGCAGCAGTTCATCAAGAACATCCTTTCCCACTGCTTCTCGAAAGCACATTCGGCAAGCGAAATCACGCTCTCCGACAAAATCGACCGCATCGCGGCGCATGCGGTTTTTGGTCTGCCGATTTTCGCATTGATCATGTGGGCAGTATATTCCTTTTCCATCAACGGACTGGGAGGCTGGGCCTCCGGCTATGTCAACGACATCCTGTTCGGCAAGCTGGTGCCGGACGCCGCCCACACGTTTTTTACTTCCATCGGGGTGAATCCGCTGCTGCAATCCATGATCATCGATGGGGCACTGGGCGGCGTGGGTGCGGTCCTTGGTTTCCTTCCCCTCATCATGGTGCTGTTCTTCTGTCTGGCTCTTCTGGATGACAGCGGGTACATGGCCCGCGTTGCCGTCGTGATGGATCGGTATTTCAAGCAAATCGGCCTTTCCGGAAAATCAATCATTCCCATGATCGTCGGTTCCGGTTGTTCCATACCCGGCGTCATGGCGGCGCGCACCATCGAGAACCGCAACGAACGAATTGTCACAATCATGCTGACACCGTTTGTCCCCTGCGGCGCTAAGCTGCCAATCATTGCGCTGATGTCCGTGGTGTTCTTTCCAGGAGCGACTTGGGTTTTCCCTGCCGTCTACCTCATTGCCGGCCTGCTCATTGTCGTCGGAGGCAAATTCCTGAAACGGGTTTTTCAATTTGAAAGCGCCGGATCTTTCATCATCGAGCTGCCCGCCTACAAGCTGCCCAGCCTGAAGCACGCCTTCACCCAGATGATGAAGCAGGCAAAAGCCTTCATTTTCAAGGCATCCACGATCATCCTGGTGATGAATACGCTGATCTGGTTCATGCAGGCCTACGGATGGCGCCTGCAGCCCGTTGAAGACCAGCAGGCCAGCATCCTCGCATCCATCGGCGGCGTTCTGGCGCCTTTGCTTCTTCCGCTGGGCCTCGTCGGCTGGCAGATGGCTGCTTCCATTCTGACAGGCTTCATTGCCAAGGAAAATGTTGTGGCAACCCTGGCCGTCATTCTGTCCGCATCCGAAGAAACGATGGCGATAGCGGGCGGCCCGCTGACAGCCCTGTTCACTCCGATTACAGCTTTTTCCTTTCTGTTGTTCAACCTCTTCACGCCCCCCTGCTTTGCCGCCATCAGCGCCATGAACATGGAACTCGGAGGTCGCAGATGGCTCTTCCGGGCACTTGCCTTTCAACTGGGCACCGGATACATGTTGGCGATGCTGGTCACCCAGTTCGGCACCTTGCTCTTCACAGGCAGATTCGCGATCGGTGCCATTCCAGCCTCGGTTCTTTTCATTGCCATATCAATCCTTATTTTCATTCTGACAAGAAAAAAGAACAAGGAAGCTCCAAGCGAATTGATTCAAGTCTGAACGTGTTCGGCACTTCACGGACGGCTCCGATGCCGTCAGGAAAGGAAACCCGTATGGCAACCTATCTTGTAGGCATACTCTTTTTCGCCATCGTGGCCTGGGGTGTCGTCAAATCTGTGAAAAGCTTGAGGAGCAATACCTGCTCCGGATGTTCCGGCGGATGTTCCGGAAGCAGTTTCAGCAGTTGTTCCGCACGGCATCGAAACGACCACGTCTGAGCTCGTGGCACCTGCATCAGCATCAGAAACATCAGCAGCATCAGCAGCATCAGAAACATCAGAAACATCAGCAGCAACAGCATCATCATCAGCAGCAGCGGCACCAATACACGTGCAAGACAAAGACAATACCGGCGCAGGCGAACAGCAGCCCATTGCTGTTCAGTGATGCAGCTGTTTCCGTCGCGCGTGCCGATAAGCTCCGGGGGTCTGCCCATACACGCTGCGAAACAGATGATGAAAATGGCTCAGATTTCCGAACCCCGCATCCAGTGAGATGTCCAGCACAGCTTCATCACTATGGGCCAGCAAATTCGCCGCATAATTCAACCGGATGCCGTTCACGAACTCCGAAGGAGTTTTCCCCAGTTCCGCCCGAAAGACGCGGCAGAGATAAGGCTGGCTCTTTCCGGACAAGCGGACAAGCGCTGGAAGGCCCTCGTTGAAGTGGCTCTTTTCGTGCATGGTTCCAACCAATTTTTCCAGCCAGGGGAGCCGAAACGTCGTGGATTGGGTGCTGTTTTCAAGAAGCAGCCTCAGCACATCGGCCAAAAGCAGTCGAAAATGTATGCGTATCCGCCTCTTGTCCGTCTGCTGCATCAACGCAAGCCCCTCGAGCTTGCGGCGCAAGGCATCCGCATCAAGGGGGGAGAGCTGAATCGACGGTGGCATGTCTCCGCCCAACAGGCAGGCGGTTCTTTCGGGATCTTCGAGATAACGGGTCAAGTCCTCAAGGACCGATGAAGAAAATGCAAGATTGAGGAAGCGGCAAATCCCGTTCCCATCCGCTTCGTAAGAATGGATGTCCGCAGGACGGATCAGGACCAGCATTCCCTGCCGGACCGGGTGACGTTCTCCGTTCACCTGGTGAACAGCACTGCCCTCGACAATCAGAAACAATTCATGGAAGTCATGCGCATGCGTGCCGAACGAAAAATCCGCCTGGGTGACCAGGTTGTAGAAAAGGTCCGTCCCTTCGTCAAAAATGCTTTTGGCAAGCAGTATGCGCGTATGGGCATTTGCCGTCATCAAGTTTCTCCTTCTTTTTGTGTGGAATGTCGTATATTCGAGACAGAAACCCAATGTCAATATAGCACAATTTCTGGCGATAAAGGAACAAGCATTCCAATGCTTCCTGATGTATCATGAGAATGGCAAAGAAAAGTCAACAGCCGATGAGACGGCTTTGCCGATTTTCACCTGATGCCGGGGTGGTATGGATACTCCGGTGATGATGATGAAACAAGCAACCTGGAGGTTTCGATTTTGAATCAGCATGAACAGGCGCTCCGTCAAAATCTTGCGTTCACCCGCCTCTACCGCTCCCTTGCCAATGAGCCGGCAGCCGTAAGGGAAGTCCGCTGTCTGGCGGAGATGCTCCCTGATATCCTGTTGCCGATCCGTGAAACGGACGGATTCGCCGGCCGCATTCGAATGGGCCATGTCGGCTTCAGTCCGGAGCCGGGTGGATTGGGATACTACTGCAATGAGGAGGATGTCCGGCGTGATCTGGCATGTCATGACGGCATGGAACCAGGTGAAAGTGAAATCCTGGAGATGCTTGATTTCTGGCGTACGGAACAGACCAGCGTCAAGGTACGGGATGCTTATCCCGCCCAGCTGTCGGCTGCCTTGCCAACCGATGCCTGGACGCGGGAAAGCGGCGTCGCATTTCCCCTTTATCGAATGGCCGGAAGCCACCTGGACTATGAAAAACTTGTGACACTGGGAATCGCCGGCCTCAGGGAACTGGTGCAGAAGCGCATTTCACAGGGAACTCAACCGGAAGAGGCTGACCCGTCGTTCCTTTCTGACGCTTCGCTGCAGGCTGACCCTTCGTTCCTTACTGATGCTGCGCTGCAGGCTGACCCTTCTTTCCTTTCTGAGCCTTCGCTGCATATTGACGTATCTTTCCTTACCGGCTCTTTGGCCGTTCTCGATCTTCTTTCCGAAGTCTGTCTTCGCTATGCGGCAGAAGCATCTGCTCTCTCCGAAAACGCTTCGTGCGCACCCGCCCATCGCAGCAGACTGATTGCCGCGGCGGTGGCACTGACAAACATTGCGACAGGTACGCCGCACACCCTGCGGGAAGCCATCCAGCTGACATGGCTGTACGCACTTGTCAGCGGCAGCATGAATTATGGCCGCATGGACGTCTATCTTGGTGATTTCCTTGCCCGGGACCTTGAAGAAGGACACCTCACTGCAGCAGAAGCGCAGGATATGGTTACCTCTTTCTGGCGACTCATTGCTGAACGAAACACCACATGGAACGGCAGAATCATTTTGGGCGGACGCGGGCGCAGAAATGAACGGAATGCGGATGCTTTCGCCCTGCTGGCCATGGAGGCGACCCGGCTTGTTCCCGGATCCGATCCGCAGCTCACGCTCCGATGGCATGCGGGCATGGATGAATCCCTGATGGAAAAGGCGCTCTCCGTCCTCGCGGAGGGTCGAACCTTTCCCATGCTTTATAACGATGATGTCAATATCAATGCCGTCCACCGTGCCTTCCGGCTTCCCATGGAGGAGGCCGTGCAGTACCTGCCCTTCGGCTGTGGGGAGTATGTCATCGATCACAGGAGTTTCGGCACGCCGAGTGGTGTCATCAATCTGTTGAAAGCGGTCGAGATCACCTTGAGAAACGGGCGAGATCCCCTGACCAAGATGCAAATCGGTCCGGAAACCGGTGAACTGTCTTCGTTCAAATCCTTTGACGATTTTTTTGATGCCTATGCCCGTCAGGTCTCCTATTTTGTTGCAGCGCTGGCCGAACAAGAGAAGATTGCGTACGAGGTCGCCGGGCGGACTGCGCCATTCCTTTTCCTCAGCCTGTTGTATGACGACTGCATTTCCCGTGGGCTGCCCCTTTTCACAGGAGGCGTCCGTTATCTTGGCGGGACCATTGAAACATATGGCAACATCAATGCCGCGAACAGTCTGCTTGCGGTGAAAAAGATGCTGTTCGACCACCCGCAGGCAAACAGGGAGCGCATGATATCCGCGCTTGATGCTGATTTTGAGGGTTATCCGGATATGCAGCGTATCCTGCTGGCTCTCCCGAAATACGGAAACGATCATCCGGAAGCGGACGCGATGGCCACGCGCGTGCACGAGCATGTGTGCCATGCGGCCAGAGACGAAGCTGAGCGCGTCGGGCTGCATTCCTATCTCGTCGTGGTCATCAACAACAGCGCCAACACGACCCTGGGTTTGAAAACGGCTGCATCCCCGGATGGACGACGCGCAGGCGAACCAATGGCCAATGCGAACAATCCATGGAACGGTACGGACAGGATGGGGCTGACAGCCATGCTGAATTCGCTCGTCAAGCTGGATCCGGGCATTCATGCCGGAGCGGTCCAAAACATCATGATGTCGCCGGATCTGTTTCGAAACGGCGTGACACTCGTCCGACAGATTATCCGCGCTTATTTCGAAAATGGCGGCACCCAAGCCATGATCTCCGTCGTGAACCGGGATGACCTGGTCCATGCCCTGGAAGCTCCGGACAAATTCGGCCATCTCTTTGTCAGAGTCGGCGGGTTCAGCGCACGTTTCGTGGACCTCGAAAGGAATGTCCAGCGGGAGATTTTGAGCCGGACACAGTATTGACTGGAGTTGATGATTCTCGTCTTTTTTGACTGGAGATGATGATTCTCGTCTTTATTGACTGGAGATGATGATTGTGGTCTTTGATCCTTCCACCGATTTTCAGATTTCATCCGCAACCACCGCGAACTCGCTCCCTGCCTCACCCGCTATTGCGGATGATCCGGTGCGTCTGCAGGCAGATGAATGAGGAAGTGGGCGCCTTTCCCAATGTGGCTGTCCACCTCGATGCTCCCGCCCAGGATACCCGTAACCAGGCTGTAGGTGATGTGAAGCCCCAACCCGGAACTCCCTTTTCCCAGCTTTGTTGTGAAGAACGGGTCAAAGATGCGCTTCTGAACATCCTTGGGAATGCCGTGACCATCGTCGCCGACATGAAGACAGACCTTTCCGGTCTTTTCCCGATGTGCCGTCAAGGTGATGGTTCCATGGTCCAATCCTTCGAAGGCATGAATCACCGCATTGCTGATCAGATTCATGAGAATTTGACCGAGCGGACCCGGGTAACTGTCAAAATGGAGGTTGTCCGGTATGTCGTTCACAAGAACGAAGGGCGTCCGGCGCAAGGTCGGTTTCATGGCCAGCACCACTTCCTGCACCACTTCGTGCAGAAAGAAACCACGGCGTTGGTAACTGACATGGTCCACGGCCAGTTGCTTGAAACTGCCGATTAGTTCCGCCGCCCGTACAAGATTTCGTTCGATGATGCGGCTTCCTTCCGAGACATTGGCAAGAAACTCGTCCAAAGCGCTGCGTGTGAGACCTTTGGCATATTGCTCGTTGACGCGGCGGTGCGTGTCCACCAAAAAGGTGGATGCCGTCAGCGCGTTGCCGATTGGCGTACTCATTTCATGGGCAACCCCGGCGACAAGTGCACCCAAAGAAGCAAGCTTTTCGCTCTGCAGCAGCTCTTCCTGTGTGCGGCGGAGATGTTCAAGTGTGTCGGACAAGACTGCAGTCCGTTCGGTCACCCGCTGCTCTAGTGACGCATTCAGCTCATTGATTTCCCGCTCGCGCTGCTTGCGTTCGGTGATGTCCTGAAAACTGACCAGGCTGGCCCATACAATTCCCTGTTCATTGCGGACAGGCGCGCCGAATATCTCCAGCCAGGTTTCCGTGCCGTCGGGACGTTCCACAATCAGATCATCTATATGGGTTGCTTCTCCCTGCATGCCGCGGATGATCGGCATTTCTTCCACCGGGTAGGGTGCCGGATCGCCGGGCTTGTGCGCTCGATACACCTCTGCCAGGTTATCGACGGATGCATCAGGCAGAATGCCATGTCCCAACATTCTCTTGGCTGCAGGGTTTGCCAGGAGAGATCTTCCACCCGGTGCTTCCACCATGTAGACACCGGTAGTCAGATTTTCCATCAAGGTGTTCAGAAAGTCATTCTGCTGCCCGAGTTTTTCCTGACTTGCCTGCAGCGCTTCTTCTGCGCGTTTTCTGTCCGTAATGTCGGTATGGGTCCCGATCATACGTTTCGGCGAACCGTCTTCATTCCGGTCCACAATTTTTCCTTGCCCATGTATCCACATCCACGTTCCATTCTTGTGTCTGAAACGGAAATCAATGTTGAACTGCTCGATAATCCCCTGAATGTACTCTTGAATGGCCGCGCTGCAACCCGGCAAATCCTCTGGATGCACATGCTGCGCCCAGGCTGAAAAATCCTGGGGAAACTCATCCGGTTCATAGCCGGCCATTGTATAGTATCGATGATCGAAATAAGTCTCATTCGTAACAAGATTCCAGTCCCAGATTCCCTCGTTTTTCACAGACATCGCCAGGTCGAGACGTTTCTCACTTGCTCGCAATGCATCTTCCATCTGCTTTTGTTCCGTGACATCCCTGACCCATTCCACAAACAGGTCCATGGATCCGCCTTGCTTCAATAAGGGGATGACACGTAAATCTATCCAGTTCCCTCCCGGCAGTTCCACGATTTCCCGGAAGGCTTCTTTGGTATTGATTACTCTTTTGGCCTGGCAATCCGGACAGATATCGTCGAATCCGCGATAGGTCCGGTAGCACTTGGTATTGAGAATTCTTTTTTCCAACGGAACCGCGCCAAAGCCTTCCCAGTTGCTGTAGACAATGTTCATATCACTGTCATGGATGGAGATCATGTCGGGAACCATGGACAGCATCTGCTGAAAAAGCTCCTCCCTGGCGCGCAGGTCCGCCTCGGCCCGCTTCTTCTCCGTGATGTCTCGGGCGATGCCGTCGTACCCCGTTACCTTGCCGGTATCATCCTTAACCGGACCGGCGCTTGTGGTGTGCCACCGCCAATCGCCGTTCTTGTGTCTCACCCGGTACACTACACCCTCCTGGCGTTCACCGGTTTCAAGCACCTTTTGCAGGAAGGCAAAACAGACCGGGATATCATCGGGGTGGACAAACGAATGAAACCGCTGGCCCCGGACTTCCTGTGAATCGTGCCCGAGCAGGCGCGTCCAGGCGGGGGAGACAAAAGTGAAAACACCCTCCGCGGTAAGGGAGTAGATGATGTCGTTGGAATTTTCAATGAGACTGCGATACTTGGACTCACTTCTTTTCAGTGCGTCTTCCATCTGCTTGCGTGCCGGTGTGCCATTTTCGTTCTCTTCGGACTCCCATCTGGTGTCCGGAAGATGTCCGTTGCAAGATGCTTCTGGCAAAGGAGAGAATGAGGTTGTGTTCGAATCATTTTTCATTTTGATCTCCCATGTTTCTTCAGCCCTGCGACTTGCCGCCATCTTGCTCAAGAAATTGCAGGAACGCATTCTCATCGACAGGACGGGAAAACAGGTACCCCTGTCCTTCCTCACAGCCGGTTTCGAGAAGCATCTGACGTTGCCCCTCGGTTTCGATTCCTTCAGCGGTGGTTTTCAACCGCAATTGCTTTGCCAGGACTACGATCGTTTTCGCGATTCCGTATGGCTCAACCTCCGGGAGAGGACCGCTGACAAAACTGCGGTCTATCTTTACCCGGTTCAGGTGGAGCCTTTGCAGGATGCCAAGGGATGAATAGCCGGTGCCGAAGTCATCCATCGCAACAGAAATGTCCCGGCTTCGCAATGCGCTCAGTTTGTCCGCTATCATATCAAGATTTTCCACCGCAACCGATTCGGTAAGTTCAAGTTCAATGTGGTGCCCGGCAAGGCCGCTGCCGGTCAGGGCGTCCATCAGCATGGGCACGAAATCCGGCTCGCAGAACTGCGCATGCGAAACATTGATTGCCACCCGGAAGGTCTCCTCCACGCGGTCCTTCAGACTTGCCCGCCACTTCAATGCGGTACGCAGAACCCACTCGCCGATTGGCACCATCAGACCCGACTGTTCGGCCAGGGGAATGATGCGATCCGGAGGCACGAAAGAGCCATCCTCGGTCATCCAGCGGAGAAGGCATTCCGCTCCGACAATGCGGCCATCGCGCAGATTGACAAGCGGCTGATAATGCAGCTGCAGCCGATTGGTGGAGAAAGCAGTCCGCAACCTGCTGAGCAGATGCATGCGATCCCGCGCCGCGTCGGCAAGGTCTGCCTGGTATCGGATGGATTTGCCCCGTTGGGTACGTTTGGCCTGCTTCAGTGCGGCTCCGGCATTTTTCATGATCTCCACCGCAGATGTCAGCCTGTCCGAAGCATGCAGAAGCACCAGTCCGCTGGTCGCCGACAGGCGAAGCGGTTCACCGTTTCCGATTGCGAAGGGAACTGAAAAAATGGAGGAGATGCGTTCCGGCGTCACGTCTTCAGTCGGACCATGCAACCCGAAAAGATCGGAGCTGATGCGGGAAACACAGGTCTTATCCGAAAACACACCCCGCAGCCGCTGTGCGACGGCTTGCAGGACCAGGTCTCCGAAACTGTCATCGAGAATGCTGTTGATGTCGGAAAACCCGTCCAAATCAACCAGGGCCACTGTGTTCTGTTCCGATTGATGGGAGTCGATTGAAGTCAGGAAGGCGTTTCGATTCGGGAGTTTGACAAGTGTGTCGACATAAGCCAAATCCTTGATGGTCTCGTAAAGCTGAAGATTTTCATACGCAACGGAGATGTTGCTGCAGAAGATACGCAGCAGACCGAGTTCACCCTCATCCAGCAATCTGGGCACGTCGACGTAGGCAGCCATCACCCGCTCCCGGGCACCGGGGAAAAACAGACAGGCACCCGAACCGAAGCTGTTTTGGCGGGTTTGCAAGGTTAGCTCGAGGCTGTCGCGGATGTGGGGTTCGGGAATGTCCTTCAACGGCAGGCCAATCCAGTCGGAATAGCTTCCGGCAGCCGCCAGTACGGAGGCTGCGGAACAGGATGCTTCCGCCGCGCACACCAGCCCTTCTTCCCCGATTTCAAGCAAGGCACAGAGCTGTGTCACAATTCCGGAAGCGAACCGGTTGAGACCGGTTGGTTTCCCCAGTTCAGTGGCGGCCGTGAGGATCAGCCCCAAGCCCCGCCGAGCGGATTCGAGCTGACGAATCTGCGCGTAGGAACGGATGGCGATGGTGATGGCGGAGAACAGGCGAACCTGGGTAAGTTCTGTTTTTGTTTTATAATCGTTGATGTCGTATTGGCGAAGGGTATCGATCTCCGGAGCATAACCGGGTTGTCCGGTTCTCAGGATAACGCGGATTGCGTGGTTTCCGAGAATATCTCTGATATGATGAACCAGCTCCAGACCGGAATTTTCCTGTTCCATGACCACATCAACCAGTGCGACGGCGAAATCATGGCCATCTTCGAGGATCGTCATGGCTTCAGCGGCAGAAAAGGCATGAAAGAAGGCAAGTTCACGCCCTTCGATCTGCATGGATTTCAGCGCCAGCTTTGTCACGGCATGCACGTCCGGCTCATCATCCACAATCAGAATGTTCCATCGCTGACTCGATGCGAGGGAGGCAGTAGGATCTTCTTCGGTGAATTCCAACAGGTCGTTCGTTTCCTGAGTCATGTCAACCTCCTCGGTGTCCTCCGAATTTTTACCCGTTCATGGATGGATGAATCAGATTTGCACCACTGCATGAAACATGCCTCCAAGTGTATAATGGGTCGGGAAGACATTGCCTGCTTCGCCACCAATTCCATAGCAGTATCGAAGCAAATTGAAAGGATCATCTTCATGAACAGACTTGTCCCGCATTTGCTATGTCTGATGCTGATACTTTGCGCATGCGGCCAGGCTGAAGACACCGTTGTGAAAGAGGACCTGGTCAGTCCTTCTCCCCTCGCGGCATCGCTTCCAGTTTCAACAACTTCATTCGGTGCGGTTTCAATCGGTACGGATGCCTCAGTCATGGCCGAAACCGACCTCTGGATGCATCCATTCAGCAGCGATAGCATTTGGAACACTCCTATCGGACGTGGTGCCTTGTTTTTGCCAGCCGACATCAAGCCAGCTCATTTCATCGGGGTGGATGCGGAATGGTTCATCAGGACCA
>JAIFNI010000310.1 GCA_020047785.1 Clostridia bacterium | reverse complement strand
TGTCAGGGAACCGGCACCGGTTCCGTAACGGGAGGTTCGACAGGAGGCAATCCGGGATCGACCGGCAATGTTCCCCCGTCAGGCGGCAGGGATTCCCCGCCTGCAGGTGGCGTGACGACTGGTCCGTGATATGTGCAATATTCGCCTTCCGCGGCTTCATAAATTGCATCGAGCGGATAGGCATCTTCGGGGAATACCGGTTTGTATTCAACTGGACGCCTGATGAATACACGATCCTCGACCATTTCAGGTGGGCAGAACTCTGTGGCGAGCACAGGCCGCCCCAGGCCATCCAGCTGTGTCCTGTCGACTCTGGCGACGTAGTGAACCGCACAGATCTCTTCTTCCTTCGGCTCCGTACCCTTGATGAACAATTCCTCCCGAACACGGCTGCCTCGGGGATCCTTCGAGCAGGCATCGGTGGGGCGCATGCCGGAATCCATGCACACAGTCGCCTTGATGACATTCGCGGGCATTTCGTCAAAGAACGGTTTCGCGGGAAGTTGGTCGTGTATCGCAACCATGACTTTGTTCCAGATGCCCTTTGCGGCATCATCCGCGCCGGTCAGCTTGACGGCCGTATCATAGCCGTACCAGGCCGCACCCACGTAATAGGGAGTGAAACCGCAGAACCATTTGTCCTTGTTTTCATCCGTGGTGCCTGTTTTGCCGGCGGACGGAATGGTGACGGTGACTTCCTTTTCCTTGCCATTCTTGTCTTTGGCCGTGGTCTTGTAATTCACGATGCCGAGCGGATAGGCGGTGCCTTTCGTCACAACGTCGCTGAGCATGTTGTCCATGATATAGACGGTTTCCGGAGAAAAAACCTGCTTCTGCACGGGGGTTTTTTCCAGAATCAGCTTGTCGCTGTTGTCCAGCACTTTTGTATAGAACATCGGTTCGCTGTAGGTGCCTTTGTTGGCGAAAACCGTGTAGGCTGCCGTCATCTGAAGCGGGGTCATGCCGCGGCTGAAACCGCCCATGGCGATGGAGGCATATACTTCCTCGCGGCGGTCTATGCCCAGTTTCGACAGGTATTCGAGTCCGTTCTGGATGCCCGTCTTGTTGATGAGGAGCAGGGTGGCGACCACGTTTCGGGAACGGAAGAGTCCTTCGCGGACCGCCGTCAGGCCGAAGTTTGCCTTTTCCACATTCCGCGGCCACTGCTTGTCCTTTTCTTCTCCATTGAGATACTGCGGCACATCATCCACCACCGTGGCGGCCGTCAGCTTCAAGGAATCGATGCCCGGTCCGTAGACCAGAAGGGGCTTGATGGCTGACCCGGGCGACCGTTCAGCCTGCGTGGCCCGGTTGAAGACGGACCCCATCTTTTCTCCCTGACCGCCATACAGCCCCCTGACTTCTCCCGTCAGCGGGTCCATGACGACCATGGCGGCCTGGGCTGGTTCATCGGTCAGTTTGTTCTTGATGCTGAAATTCTCCGGATCATGGAAGACGCCGTCCATGACAGACTGGATTTTCGGGTCCATGGTCGTGTGGATCTTGAGACCATTGCCGTAGATGATGGTAAGAGCGGTCAGTTCGCTGTAGCCGCGCGCCTGCATGAGGTCATTCTTCACGCGGCGGATCACCTCGTCCACGAAATAGGACTGCAGACTCGTCGTCGTCACTTTGCCGGCCTGCGGATTGTATTTGAACTGGACTTTTTCCGCGATGGCGGCATCATGTTCACTCTGGGAGATCAAGCCCTGTTCCAGCATGAGATTCAGGCAGATGTGCGCGCGTTCCATGTTGGCTTCGATGTTTTCGGCATTGATCGGCATGTACTTGTTCGGCCAGTTCGTGATGCCGGAGAGACTGGCGTACTCGGCGAGGGAGAGGTCCTGGACATCCTTGCCGTAATAGCCCTTCGCCGCAGTTTCGATCCCGTAGAAATTGCCGCCCATCGGCACGGTGTTCAGGTAGAGTGTGATGATTTCTTCCTTGGTCAGGCCTTTTTCCAGTTGAATGGCCTGCCATTGTTCCTGAAGTTTCCGTTTGATGGTGGTTTCCTGATTTCCGGTCAGATTCTTGATGAGCTGCTGGTCGATGGTGGAACCGCCCTGGATGTCGGTTTCCGGATTCACGAAATGTTTGAGATAGGAGATCATGGCGGAACCGATACGCTTGTAGTCGATGCCGTCATGTTCGAAGAAACGCTTGTCCTCCAGCGCGACATAGGCGTTGATGAGCTGTTTCGGGATGTTCGCGTAGTCGATCCAGACCCGGTTTTCCTCTTTTTTCAGTTCCGCGATGGTGTTGCCGTCCTTGTCGTAGATATAGGAATTGAAATTCTGAATGACAAGGTTGGACGGGTCAATCGGCTTTGCCGTCATGATGATGCCGTAGATGCCGCCACCGACAAGACCACCGACGACAGAGCCGCCCAGAATCAGGATCATGAGTGCAAGCAGGATGATACGTCCGACGATGCCGAACAGGATTCCTGCCGGGGATGCCGTCTTTCTTTTTACTGCGTTTGCGGCGGGTTTCTGCACCGGCGCCTTCCGCGTCGTGTTTCCGGTTCCGTTCATGTAAATCCTCCAGCGTTGTCGCTTCCGTTCGCTCCCGGGATTGCCGTACCGCTGCGGAGCCTCTTCGTCGCGCAGGATCTCTTCCGTTCGCTCCCGGGATTGCCCCTGCATTATAGCACAAAGGGCACCCGCCGGCAAAACAGGTCGGGCCCAAAAAGCCGTATCTTGCCACAGGAAGCGGTCGGGATGATATAATGATCGGGATCACCGATGCCGCACCGGAGCAGGAGCCAGCGCTGCGGTTGAGGAACAGTCATCATGGCCCGCAAGGTGGGGAAGGAATAGCAAGATGCAGCAGAATGTATACGATGTATTGAAGGAACGCGGTTTCATCGCGCAGACCACGCATGAGGACAAGATTCGGGAACTGCTCGGCGCAGGTCCTGCCACATTCTACATCGGTTTTGATCCGACGGCGGACAGCCTGCATGTCGGGCACATGCTCCAGCTCATTGTCATGTCCCATATGCAGCAGGCGGGTCACAGACCCATCGCCCTCATCGGCGGCGGAACGGCCATGGTGGGAGATCCCACCGGCAGGACCGACATGAGGAAGATGCTCACCCAGGAGGAAATCGAATCGAACGGCGACGCATTCAAGGTGCAGATGCAGAATCTCGTATCTTTCGAGGATGGCCGCGCCCGAATGGTCAACAATGCCGATTGGCTGTTGACATTGAATTATGTGTCCTTCCTTCGGGAGGTCGGCGTGCACTTCTCCGTGAACCGCATGCTGACGGCCGATTGTTTCAAGAGCCGTCTGGAAAAGGGTCTTTCCTTCATCGAGTTCAATTACATGCTCATGCAGGGTTATGACTTTCT
The DNA here is from genome assembly GCA_020047785.1 of Clostridia bacterium. Lineage (GTDB taxonomy): Bacteria > Bacillota > Clostridia > DSM-8532 > DSM-8532 > JAEWSN01. The sequence continues at coordinate 11,880 of JAIFNI010000310.1, read as the reverse complement.
GAAGCTGTATGAGGATTTCGGCTGCCGGCTCCAGCTCGGTGGCGATGACCAATGGTCCAATATCCTCGGCGGCGCGGATTTGATTCGCCGTGTCCATCAGGAGGAGGCCTACGGCATGACCTTCACCCTGCTGACCAACAGCGAGGGAAAGAAAATGGGCAAAACCGAGAAAGGCGCGGTCTGGCTTGATCCCGCCAAGACGAGTCCCTACGAGTTTTTCCAGTACTGGCGCAATATCGCGGACGCCGATGTGGAACGCTGCCTGAAACTTCTGACTTTTCTGCCTCTGTCCGAGATTGCGGAGCTCGTGGCGGAAGGTGCTGACATCAACAAGGCGAAAACCGTTCTGGCATATCGGCTCGTGGAACTTGTTCACGGAAACGGCGAGGCGGAAAAGTCAAGAACCGCTGCCGAAGCATTGTTTGGGCAAGGCGCCGTCCCCGCGGACATGCCGACCGCCACGTTGGATGCCGCGGTCCTGGAAGCAGGCATCCAGATTCTTGACCTGCTGACCATGACCGGGCTGGCACCTTCCAAAGGCGAAGCGCGCCGGTTGATTCAACAGGGCGGACTCACCGTGAACGGCCGCAAAGTCGATGCCGTCGACCGGTCCTTCACAAGCGCGGATTTGGAGGATGGTGCGTTGATAGTACGGCAGGGGAAGAAGAAATTTCACCGGATCGTATCTGCCTGATGCCGGACCACCGGGTCCTTTGAGACAGGCGGAACGGCGGGAGGGAAGCAAATGGAAATCAAGGTCGGTGAAATCATTCGGGCAAAACGAACGGAACAGAAGATGAGTCTGACGGATCTGGCGGCCCAGGTCGGCATTTCCACAGGATATCTCTCGCAGATTGAAAACGGCCGGAAACAGAATCCGAAGCTGGAGACCATCCTCCGCATCATCCACCTGCTCGACCTCGACATGCCGATGCTGCTGGGTCTCGAGCCGAATGTGGAATCCTACCTGAACCGGATTCCCTCCCTGCTGAAGATGGTATTCGCCCGCGAGCGGAATCTGCAGGTCCTTGGTGATGTGGAGGTGCAGCGCAAGTTTTGCGCAATATCGGAAAAAGTGCTGGATGCCAGGTATGTCATCGGTGAGAAGGAACTTTACAACCTGTTTCTGGAAGATGTCCGCACCCAGACGGAAAATGCATTGAAACGATACATCGCGCTGCAGATCATTCTGGAGCGCAATGGTGTGAAACCGGCATGAACGGGTATCTTGCCATCATCCGGGTTCCCCGTTATAATGGGTATGCCGCGGTATCACCCGCCGGCAGCATCTCCCGCTTGCGGGATGGCGCGGGCCTTTAGCTCAGTTGGTCAGAGCGGCCGGCTCATAACCGGTTGGTCCGGGGTTCAAGTCCCTGAAGGCCCACCAATGCGATGCCGGAAACCGGCGGGTATGCACCCGTCGGCCGGCGAACGGCAGACATGCCGTGTTCAATGCGAAGCGGACGGCGAAAGCCGTCCGCTTTCACATTCACCGAATCAAGCAATTCGCGCAATCATTCGCGTAAACAAACACGGAAACAAACACGGAATCTATCATGGAATCGAAAATGGAATCTATCATGGAATCAGCCTCGGGAGATTCCTGACGGCAACGGGATCCAGCGGAACCCAACGGAGGCGCACATGAAACTGGAAGGACGATTGGGACTGCTGCGGGACATGATCCTGCCATGCAGCTGTCTGTGCGACATCGGGACGGACCATGCCCTCATTCCGGCCGCTGCGGTGATGGAAGGGCGCTCCCGGCGCGCGCTGGCAACCGATATCAGGCCGGGACCTCTTGAACGGGCGGCACGAACCCTGCGCCGCCATCGTCTTGAGGGCAGGATAGAACTGCGCCTCGGACCAGGCTTGGAACCTGTCCTGCCTGGCGAGTGCGACGGCATGGTGATTGCCGGCATGGGCGCCCTCATGATTTGCGGCATTCTGACGGATGGTCGGGAGAAGGCGGAACAGGCATCTTTTCTTCTGCTTCAGCCGATGCACGCGCAGGAGAAGCTGCGTCCCTGGCTCAGGGAGAATGGATACCTCATTCTGGATGAGCGGTTGGCACGGGAAGGGGAAAAACGGTACCAGGTTCTGCGGGTGCGCCATCGCAGCGCACCTGCAGTCATCCGTGAAGCGAAGGAGCACCTGGGCAGCCCCACGGACATGCTTTCCGGTGTTGTTTCCGCGGATGTTCCTTCCGTGGAGATGTTTTCAGGAAAACTTCCGGCTGACCCGGCCGACCCGCTCTATGATTGCGTCGGATATGGCATCATCCATGCCCCGGATCCGTTGGCGGATCTCTGGGTGGGGGACTGGATCGCGAGACAGCGTCGGATCGTCGAAGGGTTGAAACGGTCCGAAAAAGGAAAGACCGAAGTCGAAACCGCCGAAGCCCTTCTCGGGAGCCTGGAAAACTGCCTGGATGTTCTGACAGGAAAGGAGCCGTCCAAATGAATCGAACCCCCCGGACCAAATGTCGTGACATTTCCGACTGGTTGGATGACATGGCTCCGGCCAGTCTGGCCGAATCCTGGGACAATACGGGATGGATGGCGGGAAATCCGGATAATCCGGTCACCGGTGTGCTTGTCTGTCTTGATGCATGCGAGGAAAGAATCCGGGAAGCCGTCGGATTGAACCTCAACCTGATCGTATGCCATCATCCGCCGTTCTTCAGAAAAATGACCGGTGTCACGGCGGACACCCGGGAGGGGAGACTTGCGGGGCTTGCCTGGCGGACGGGTGTCCAGATATTCAGTGCCCATACGAATTTTGACGCGGCGCCAGGCGGTCTGACGGACCTGCTGGCCGCAGCGCTGGACCTCCGGAAGGTGGTTTCCTTCCCCGGCGGAGGAGCGGGAACGCTTGCGACCCGGGCTCGTCTGGGTCTGCTGCCGGAAGCCTGTGATGTTGTATCCTTCCTGCGGGTTTTGTCCGAAAAGCTGGGTTGTCCGGCTATGCGAACGATAGGGACGGAACCTGAACGCATTTTTCGCGTGATTGTCCAGAATGGTGCCTATGACAGCGATCTGCTGCCATTTTTCGCCACAGGCGGGGCGGATGTCCTTGTGACGGGGGACGTGAAGTATCACGATGCCCTGGATCTGGCGGAGGTCGGACTCTTCACGGTGGATGCGGGACATTTTCATACGGAACATGTTTTCGTTCCGGCTCTGGCAGAAAGAATGGCTGCCGCATTCCCGGAATTGCCGATCTGTTCGGCAGGGGAAACCGATGTTTACAGGATGAGGTGAAACCTGTATCATGGGATGGGCATGAGGCACGAGCAGGTTGGGTGATCGCGGGCACAGGCGCCGAAAGGCCGTGAACGAGGAAAGTCCGGGCTCCATAGGGCAAGGGTGCCGGGTAACTCCCGGTGAAGGCGACTTCAAGGAAAGTGCAACAGAAATAAACCGCCTCCGTTGTCTCCGGACAATGGCGGTAAGGGTGGAAAGGCGAGGCAAGAGCTCACCGGTTCCCTGGTGACAGGGAGCGCTCTGTAAACCCCACCTGGAGCAACACCGTGATCGGGGGCACATGGGCTGCCCGTCCGTCCCCGAGGGGTGGCTTGAGCTGTGCAGTGATGCATGGCCTAGACAGATGATCATCCACGACAGAACCCGGCTTACAGACCTGCTCCTGCGTCATGCCCGACGCCGCCGGAAAGTTACTTGCTCTTTTTCAAAAAAGAATGCCGGGTCTGGGCATTGTTTTTTGAAACGCATAGAGCAAGTTGGTTTCCGGCAAGTCCCGACGCCGCCGGAAAGGATCACAACATGGTCTTCTTGCAGATGCAAATCCACTCGCAGGTCCTCCGGACGGATGTTCCGGTTCAGGTGCTGCTCCCTCAGCCCAAGTACGAAACCGGTTCCGGGGAATGTCCGGATTTGCGCCGCTTTCCGGTCCTCTATCTGTTTCATGGACTTTCGGAGGATCAGACTTCCTGGATGCGCCACAGCACAGTGGAACGTCTCGCGGAATCCTGTGGCATTGCTGTCGTGATGCCATACATTGGACGCAGTTTTTGCACGGATATGCTTCAGGGCCCGCGATACGGTCGGTTTCTCGAAGAGGAGCTCCCCTTTCTGGTGAGATCCTTGCTTCCGGTTTCCAATCATCCTGAAGATACGTATCTGGCCGGCTGCGACATGGGCGGTTATGGAGCGTTCCGGCTTGCGCTGCGTCATCCCGGACGGTATGCGGCGGCCGCGAGTCTTGCAGGACCGTTGGACCTCTCCACGCTTTACGAGATTCCCGATGAAGAAATCCACCAGGAGATCGAATCCATTTTCGGTACGTGGACATCCTGCCTTGAAAATGGCCATCAGCTGACTTTGCTCCTCGAGCAGTCCGTCAAGTCCGGCATTTCTGTTCCGCGTCTGTTTCAAGCCTGCGGAACCGACGATTTCCTGCTGCCGGACAACCGGCGTTTTGCGGAACTGGCCGGCAAACTCAATGTTGATCTGAAATACCGCCAGAGTGCCGGTGAACACGGATGGGAAGCCTGGGACGCAATGCTCCCGCAGATGTTCGCGTGGATGTTTCCGGCCTGACCGGAGTGTGTTTTCCGGATTCATCCCTGCATGGCCTCCTGAGTTTTCCGGATTCATCCCTGCATGGCCTCCTGAGTTTTCCGGATTCATCCCTGCATGGCCTGCTTCTGTTTTCCTTACGTTTCATAGAGGAATCGGTTCATTCCATATATTTTCCGCTGGTGCGGAATCGGTTCATTCCATACATATTCCGCTGGTGCGGAATCGGTTCATTCCATACATATTCCGCTTGCGCGGAGTCGGTTCATTCTATACAATGAACGCGTAGCATGGCAGTACGGGGTTCAGCATGGATGGACAGGCGAGTTCGGAATGAGGGCGGCAACGTCCGTTTTTCGCATTTCCGCAGATACCCCCGAAAGCCGGCAGGCTTTTTTTTTCTGCTTTTCCGGCAGACCACACATGCTTCGCGGAGAAGCACAGCATTTCCCTATAAATGCGTCCATGTTTCTATGTGTTTTGTTCCTTGTACGACGCATTTACAGGGTAGAAGAAATGTTTTGGGGGAGGAGGAACAATCATGTTGGGATTTGCCGATGGGTCCATTGCGCTCGTATTCATCCTTTGCATCCTGAGCGCGGTACTTTGTGCCGTTTACGGCATTGCAAACTGGAACAAGGGCATGGAGACAGAGAAGGCCCAAATTCTGGAAGAAGCCGACTGGCAGAAGAAAAACGACGCGATTGAAAACGACCAGTAGGTCTTGGAAACAAATAATCTGTTCCTGATATTTCAGAAAAAGATGGCCAAACCTGCCATTCTTCTCTGAAAAGAGCAGGTAATTTCTTTCCGGCCAATGAGAACGGAAGAATGGAGTTCGGAGGACACGCAAATGCAGATATCATTCTACACCATCGCGGTGGTGCTGGTTTTCCTGTTCGTCAATGTATTTCTCGGCTGGCTTGGATTCAAGCATACAAGGACCTCTCAGGATTACCTGCTGGCGGGACGCGGCACGCATCCGGTCATCATGGCGCTCAGTTATGGCTCCACCTTCATCAGCACATCGGCCATCGTCGGTTTCGGCGGGCTTGCGGCCAACATGGGTCTTGGGCTTCTGTGGCTGACTTTCCTCAACATCCTGGTCGGCATTTTCATCGCGTTCATCTTCTTCGGCAAACGCACACGCAGGATGGGGCACACCCTGGATGCCCACACGTTTCCGGAGTTTCTCTCCAGGCGTTTCGATTCTCCATTCATTCAGGGATTCATCGGTCTGGTCATCTTCATCGGCATGCCGTTGTATGCTGCGTCCGTCATCAAGGGCGGCGCGAATTTCGTGCAAAGCTATTTCGGCATTCCCTACAATGTCTCGCTCCTGTTCTTCGTGTCCATCGTCGCCATTTATGTATGGATGGGCGGCATGAAGGGCGTCATGTACACCGACGCGTTCCAGGGCGGCATCATGTTCATCTCCATGATCGCCCTGCTGATTGCCGCTTATGCGCTCCTCGGCGGCGTCGGACAGGCGCATCGGTCCCTGACGGATCTGTATGCGAATCCCGCCATCCAGGAGGATATTGCGAAAAGCGTCAAGGGCGGTTTCCAGGGGTGGACCTCCATGCCGAAAGCCGGCAGCCCGATGTGGTGGTCCCTGATATCCACCATCGTCATGGGCGTCGGCATCGGCGTGTTGACCCAGCCTCAGCTGGTTGTGCGCTACATGACCGTGAAAAGCAACCGCGAGCTAAACCGTGCTGTCTTTTCGGGCGGTATCTTCATCTTCGCCATGACAGGCGTGGCGTTTGTCGTCGGCGCCCTGTCCAATGCACTGTTCTTCCGAGAGACCGGTAAAATCGCCATTTCGGCGAATGGCGGGGTGAGTGACCTCATCATTCCGGGCTTCATCAGAACGTTCATACCCGAATGGTTCGGAGCTATTTTCCTGATCTGCATGCTGGCCGCCGCCATGTCGACATTAAGTTCCCAGTTCCATACCATGGGTACTGCGGCCGGGAGGGACCTGTTCGAGAAATCATTCAAAGGCAAGGGCAACACCATCCTCATCACCCGGTTCGGCATTCTGGTCGCCATCGTCATCAGCACGCTGATCGCATGGGCCACGACCGGATTGCCGCAGGCGGAAGGCGTCATCGCGAAATTCACCACGATTTTCTTTGAAATGACCACTGCGTCATTCCTACCCCTTTATGTCGGCGCGCTCTACTTCAGAAACATGCCCAAGGCAGCGGCAGTCGGCGGGATGCTGTCCGGCTTCGGCACCTGGTTTGCATGGAGCTTCTTCATTCACGCCAATTCATCCTACTTCCTGCTCTGCAAGCTGTTTTTCGGAGTGGACAATCTGGTTGCGGGCACATCCGCAGCCTGGATGTCCAAAATCGGCACCACCCTCGTGGCGCTTCCGGTGGCCGTTTTGGTCACAGTGGTCTTGTCGCTTTCATCAGGCAGAAAGACGGGCATTTCCGATGCGCATCTTGACAAATGCTTCGAAGGGCTTTGACAACTGCAGGCATGCCAGCTTCGGCACGCAAGTTGCATGAAAAAGTCGAATTTCGAATTTTTGCACAAGAATCATCCTTGATTTTATTCCGGATCTGTGATGAAATGGGATGACAAAACATCGCAATGATCCGGAGAGTAGGTTTGTCGGTTTCCAACCAGAGAGGGGCAGTCGCCGGCTGCAAGCAGCCCCGTGGAAAGACAGGTTGAAGTTCGCCGGTGAGCTGCCGGGGTGACAAGTAGTCCCGGCCGGTTCATCCCCGATACGGGATGCAGACGAGGAGGCCCGGAAACGGGCAATTTGGGTGGTACCGCGAGAAATCGTCCCATGAAGCAATTCATGGGCGTTTTTTTTTTGAAGGAGGAGCCATGCTGGAAAAACTTGAATCCATGCGATCGGACAGTCTTGCAGAAATCCTTTCCGCCGGCAGCCCGGAGCAGCTGCAGGAGGTTCGTCAGAAATGGATGGGCAAGAAGGGTTTGCTGACCGAAGTCCTGAAGGAACTGGGCAAACTCACCGCGGAGGAGCGAAAGACGGTCGGTCGGCTGGCGAATGAGGTCAAGGAAGCCATCACGGCAGCCATTGACCGGAGACAGGAGACGATCCTCGAAGAAGCATCAGCCTTTTCGGGAGAAATCGACCTTACGCGGCCCGGTACCGCCGTGCCTGCGGGGGGGCTTCACCCGATCACGCAGATGGCTTACGATCTCAACGACATCTTCCGCTCGCTCAACTTCGAAGTGTACGCGGAGAATGAGATTACAAGCGAACTCTACGGATTCGATCATCTCAATTTTCCGCCGGAGCACCCGGCCCGCGAGTCCATGGACACCTATTGGATTGCCGGAACAGATGAAAAGCGTGGAGCGGAACGGCTTGCCCTGCGTCCGCACCTGACGGGCGCTTCCGTCCGATACCTGCAGCAGCATGGCGCGCCGGCCCGTTTCGTCTATCCAGGCCGCGTCTATCGCAACGAAGCCACGGACGCCCGCCACGAGCGTGCGTTTTTTCAATACGAAGCCCTGATTGTGGACCGGGATTTCTCATTCGCATCCGGTCAGCTCCTGGTCAAGTCCATCCTCGAAAAGGTTTTCGGCCGGGAAGTGGATGTCCGCATGCGCGCAGGTTTCTTTCCGTTCGTCGAGCCGGGCTTCGAGATCGACATGAAGTGTCTGGTCTGCGGCGGCACGGGCTGCAAGGTCTGCAAGCAGGTTGGCTGGATCGAGGTCATGCCGGGCGGCTCGCCCCACCCGAACGTGCTGAAGGCCGCCGGGCTCGATCCGGCTGTCTGGTCCGGATTCTACATCAACATCGGCCTGGATCGGCTGGTCATGATGCGCTATGGCGTCGACGACGTACGTCTGTTCCACAGCGCGGACCTGCGCTTCCTCGGCCAGTTCAGATAAGGAGATGCCTGCAGGACGGCATCACGCCGCCGGTTCGGATAAGGAGATGGGAACATGAAGGTATCGCTCAACTGGATTCGTGAATATGTGGACCTGCCGGCCGATTTGACCATGGAGCGGCTGGCTTTCGACCTGACGATGCGCACGGTCGAAGTCGAAGGATATGAGAACCTGTCGGAAGGCTTGAAGAACATTGTGACCGGACGCATCACGGAAGTGTCTCCCCATCCTCAGGCCGACCGGCTGCGTGTCGTGCTGGCGGACGTGGGTCTTCCGGCGCCGGAGCAGATTGTCTGCGGCGGGTCCAACCTCGAAGTCGGACAGATGGTCGTCGTCGCAAGACCCGGAGCAAAGGTGCGATGGCATGGCGAAGGCGAGCCCGTGGAGATCAAGGCGTCCAAGCTGCGCGGCGTCGCGTCGGCCGGCATGATCTGCGCGTCGTCGGAAATCGGCCTGGCGGATCTGTTCCCGTCCGGGGACGACCATGAAATCATGGACCTGGCGGGCATTGCATGCAGACCCGGCCAAAACCTGGCCGAAGTACTCGGCCTCGACGACGAGATTCTGGAAATCGACAACAAGTCGCTGACAAACCGGCCGGACCTCTGGGGACACTATGGCATCGCGCGCGAATTGTCCGCCATTTATGGCTGTACACTCCGGCCGCTGCCCATCTGCACGGTGGATGCGAAACTGCCTGCCTGTCCCGTGGAGATCGCGAATGACGATTTGTGCCGCCGATATGCCGCTGTCGCCTATGCTGGTCTGGTGAACGTTCCTTCACCGCTCTGGCTGAAAGTCGCCCTGACCAAGGTCGGCATGCGCCCGATCAACAACCTTGTCGATATTACGAATTATGTCATGCTGGCTGTCGGTCAGCCCACACACGGCTTCGATCGCACGCATGTGAAGGGTGAAATCCGTGTCCGGACGGCAAACGAAGGGGAAGTACTGGAATTGCTCGATGGCAGGAAACTGGTCCTCGGGCCGAAGAACCTCGTGATCGCCGATCGGGAGAACCCGCTGGGGTTGGCAGGCATCATGGGCGGCAGGCAGGACTCCATCCTGCCCGACACGACGGAAATCGTCCTGGAAATCGCCAATTTTTCTCCGACCTGCATCCGGCACACGACACAAGCCTTCGGCCTTCGCACGGAAGCATCCATCCGTTTCGAGAAGCATGTCGATACACAGCGGGTCGATCAGGCACTGGGGCTTGCCGCAAAGCTGTTTGCGGATATCGTGCCCGGTTCGCGCATCACCGCGTTCACCGACCTGAACCTGCGTCCGACCGTGCCCCCCGTTGTCGCCGTGACGCTGTCTTTCCTGTCCACGCGCCTCGGCAGCCCCGTGACCGCTTCGGACGTGGAAAAGAGCCTCAATCCTCTCGGCTTCCAGGTAGAGGCGGATGGCGGATTGCTCCGCGTCGCGACGCCCTCCTGGCGCGGAACGGGTGATGTGTCGCTGCCCGATGACATCCTTGAGGAAGTCGCCCGCATGATCGGCTATGAGAACTTTTCATACCGGGCGCCTGTGATCACTCTGGAGAAACCAGTCAACCAGCGTCCGGTTCAGCTGGATCGGAATCTGCGCGAATACCTGGCTTTCCGCTGCGGCTTCCAGGAGGTGTTCACCTATCCGTGGGTGGAGGATCGTTTTCATGAAGCGGCGGGTTTTCGTCCCGAGGAGCTTCTGGCCATTTCCACGCCGCCTTCACCTGAAAATTCCCGCCTTCGCGCGAGCCTTGTGCCGGGCATGCTGGAAACCCTTGTGACGAACCTTCGCTATTTCGGATCCTTCAAAGTCTTCGAAGTGACGCAGGTGTTCCGGCCGGGAGCCATGTCCCCGTCCGTCCCCGAGGAAGTGCTTCCGTTGCAGGAGAAGCATCTGGCCGGTGCAATGGCCGGAAGCGATGCAGGCGCGCTCTTTTTTGAAGCAAAGGGTGTGATCGCATCCATGGCCCGCTTCTGTCAGATGGGCCCCTTGTCCTTTGCACGTATGCTGGAACCGGTCTGGGCCGAGAAAAAAGTTTGGCTGAATGTCATGGCGGCAGGGGAAGTCATCGGTTCGCTGGGTCTTCTTTCGCTGAAGACGATGAAGGCGGCCGGCATCAAGAACACACAGGCCGTGGTCTTTGAAATCAACCTTGAGAAACTGTCACCCTTGCCGTCCCGAACGAACGGCTTCCGTCATCTGCCGCTCTTTCCGCTTGTCGAACAGGATTTGTCGATGCTGCTGGATGAGGCCGTGAAGTGGTCGGAGATTGAAGCTCTTGTCGGACCGATGGTCCGGGAAGTCGAATATGTCGAGGAGTATCGGGGCAAACAGATTCCAGCCGGCAAGCGTTCCCTGATGCTTCGCGTCAGACTGGGTTCGGAGGAAGGCACACTGACAAGCGAACAGATCGAGGCGCAGATGCAGTCCGTGATGAAAAAGCTGAACAGGCAGTTCGGCGCGGAGATCCGGGGCGTCTGAGGGCTTGGAAGAAAATAACCTGCTCCATGAATTTCCGAAAACAATGTTCATGGAAGTTTCCGCAACGGTTCGGAAGCAAGGATGATTGGGCTGCTCCGCTGCTCCATGCCGGCCCTTCTGTCCGAAACCTCCCGGCAGGCGAGCGACCAGGTGTCGGTCGCCCGGCATTCCAGCGCCAGCAGGGTCTGGATGAGGGAGTCCCGGTGGAGTCCCCAATGCGCGGCGCGTCCGATGATTGGCAGGGATGCCTTGCGGCGCATGTCAGCCAGAAGCGTGCGGCCTTTTTCACCGAAGCCCAGAATCCGGATGTATTGCGCGTGTCCCTTCATCGCCAACTCGGCGTGGAGGGTGCCGGGCATGCCGATCAGCAGGGCGCAGAGCATACGCTGGATGCGGGTGCGCGGATGGCGGCTGCTGGCAGCAGTCTCGACCAGCTCGGCCCAGCAGGCGGATCCGGAAGCGGCTGCCCGGAGACGGTGATGCAGTCCCTGTTCCATCCAGGGAAGGCTGGACAACTCGGTATCCGGAGCAGTCCTTAACCGTTGCAGGAGACAGGTCAGGAACTGGTCGCCGGAAACCGGACCCCGACCTGCATCCATCTCCCGCCGGAGAATGGCGCGGGTGGTGTCCGGCATGCCGGCTGCAGCGGGTTTGTCATCCGGGGTGCCGCCTTCTGCCAGCGCCTTTCGGAGAGCGGTCGCGCTCGGGAAGGTGCCCTCCAGGACAGGATCGTTGTATCCGCGGCCACACCGCCGGATTGTATGCGGCTCCATGCGGCTTCCGATGCGGTACAGCGCCTTCAGGTACTCCACCCCCAGGATGTCGTTCGGCGCGGTGAGGCTGTCCGCTGCGGAGATTGCGGCATCGGATTGGGCTGCGGCATCGGACCGGGCTGCGGCATTGGATTGGGCTGCGGCATTGGATTGGGCTGCGGCATTGGATTGGGCTGCGGCATTGGACCGGGTTGCGGCATCGG
>JAIFNI010000309.1 GCA_020047785.1 Clostridia bacterium | reverse complement strand
CAGGTTGACGCGCGGCGGACCACCCGACGAGTTCAGCAGCTGTGCGGCCAGCATGGTGTCGAACAACGGGGGCTTGACTTCAATGCCCGCCGCATGCAGAAACTGCAGATCAAACTTCGCGTTTTGGAAGACCTTCACTGCGTCCGATGAAAACACGCGCATCAGCAGATCCCGACCGTCAGGCAGGAAGACCGCACAATCCAGGACGAGGACCGGGAGTCCCTGTGCAGCGATTTGAACCAATCGGAGGCGGTCCGCGCGCGGGTCGAGTCCCGTGGTTTCCGTATCGACAGCCAGGGTTCCGGTCCGGCGAAGACTGTCAAGATACGGGAGAAGCTGATCAGGGGTATCGATGCGAAGATAGGTCATTCACATTCACGCTTTCAGATCTGTTCCGAAAAACGGCAGGAAAGAATCCAGGCCTTATATGCTACAATTGGTATGCTCTCACACACATGCACTATTATAGCATCCATCCGACGGAGAGATTGAATGAACCAGCATGAAATTCTGAAACAATACTTCGGACATGTCTCCTTTCGGGAGGGACAGGCTGAATTGATCAAGCATGTTCTCGCCGGCCGGGATGTCTTCGGCATCATGCCCACCGGCGCGGGAAAATCAGTCTGTTACCAGGTTCCGGCCATGATGATGGCGGGAATCACCCTGGTGGTCTCCCCGCTCATCTCTTTGATGAAGGACCAGGTGAATGCATTGGTGCAGTCCGGCATCAAGGCGGCCTATCTCAACAGTTCGCTGACCGCCGGGCAATACGCGAAGGTTCTGTCGAACGCGCGGCAAGGTGCCTACAAAATCATGTATGTTGCGCCTGAACGCCTGCTGGTTGGGGAGTTTCTTCAGTTCACCGCCGACACCCCCATTTCCATGGTGACGGTTGACGAGGCACACTGCGTCTCCCAATGGGGGCAGGATTTTCGCCCGAGTTATCTGAAAATACTGGAGTTCATCGACCGACTTCCGAACAGGCCGATCATCAGCGCATTTACCGCTACCGCCACAGCCGAGGTGCGTGAGGACATCATCCGTATCCTTCGTCTGCAGGATCCCTTTGTCATCACGACCGGGTTCGATCGGAAAAATCTCAGTTTCGGGGTTCAGACACCGGGCAGCAAACTTCCGGCTCTGATGGAGATTCTGAAGCGGAACAAAGGGAAGAGCGGCATCATCTATTGTTCGACCCGGAAAGCTGTGGAATCCGTCTGTGAGGAACTCAATCGGAAGGGTTTTTCGGCAACCCAGTATCATGCGGGACTGGGAAATGACGAACGCCATGCGAACCAGGACGACTTTCTGTTCGATCGTCGCACCCTGATGGTGGCCACCAATGCATTCGGCATGGGCATCGACAAATCCAATGTCTCCTTCGTCGTCCATTACAATATGCCGAAGAATCTGGAGAGCTATTATCAGGAGGCCGGACGAGCAGGCCGCGACGGAGAACCGGCGGAATGCGTCCTGCTGTACAGTGCCCAGGATGTGCGGACCAACCAGTTTCTGATTGAAGCGAACCGGGAAACGGACGCCGAGACAACCGTTGAAATGCAGCAGGCCCTGATTCTGAAGGACAAGGAGCGACTGAAGGCGATGACCTTCTACTGTGCCACCACGGATTGCCTGCGTACATATATTCTGAAATACTTCGGGGAAACTTCTCCGAATTTCTGCGGCAACTGCTCAAACTGCAACACGCATTTTGAAACAGCCGACATCACCATCGAGGCACAGAAAATTCTTTCCTGTGTCGTCCGGATCAGCCAGCGGAACAAAGGTTTCGGCAAAGTCATGATTACGGATATCCTGCGCGGCGCGGACAATGAGCGAATCCGGCAAACCGGTCTGTCCGACCTGCCCACCTATGGCATCATGGCCGACGTACCGGTCCATAGAATCCGCACCATCCTGGATCATCTCATTCTGAATGGCTATCTGGCCTTGTCCTCCGGTGAGTATCCGGTTGTAAGTCCCACAGAGCTCTGCGGTGAAATTCTGCGCGAAAAGAAATCCCTGGAGATGAAACTCCCCAAGAATGTGCCTCCTGCGAATGCAAAGTCAAAATCCAAGTTCTCTGCAAAAAAGGAAACCGCCGTCGAACGGGATACAGAAGATCTGTTCTCTGCCCTCAAGGATCTGCGGAAGCAGCTGGCCACTGCGGCCGGTGTACCGGCGTTCGTCATTTTCACCGACGCCGCGCTGCATGACATGTGCCGGAAGCAACCGAAGACGCTGGACGAATTTCTGGATGTATCGGGGGTCGGCAAGGCAAAAGCGGAGAGATACGGCAAACTTTTCACCGGTGCGATTGCAAGGTTTGGAGCAAAAACGAAATAAACACACGTACCGTGAAATGCACCACAAGTGAATGAGGTTCGTCCCTTGACAACGTATATACCAGGTATATACTTGATTTGGAGGTGGGCATCATGTCAACAGCCATCAGAAAATGGGGAAACGGCACCGGTATTCGCCTGTCCAAGGCGGAATTGGGCCTTGCCGGACTTTCCGTGGACGAAGAAGTCGAAATCCATGCGGAGAAGGGCAGAATCATCATCCTGCCGCTGCTGAAGCACAAGACGCTTGAGGAGCGGGTCGCGGAGTATTCGGAACCTTATGTCGCCGAGCAGGTCGATTGGGGCCCGGATGTCGGGAAAGAGGGTTGGTGATGAAAAAAGAGAATCCTGTCGGATCTGAAACAGACTTTCATCAGGGAGACATCATCGATCTGGATCTTGATCCGAGGACCGGTCATGAACAAAGCGGATACCGTCCGGCGGTGATAGTCAGCCGCGATCTGTTCCACCGAACGAGTGGACTTCTTGTCGTGTGCCCCATCACCAGCAAAGACAGAAAATCGCCTTTTCACATTCCTTTGACCGGCGCATCGAACACAACCGGTTTTGTTTTATGCGACCAAGTGAGAACCATCGATCCGGCTGCACGGAATGCCAGATACCGCGGCCGGATTTCGATGCATGAGCTGTTTGAGGTCAGTGATACTTTAGCCGGAATGATGGAAGTGCTTCAGGAAACAACGGAAATTGTTCCCTGAAGCACTTGAATTACGAGTCTTGCGGGCGAAGTGCCAGCTCCACCGACAGTCGGTTCTTCCTTCATTCCCGCCATGGAAGCCTGTCACTGAAACGCTTTCTTTGTTGTCACTTCGACTTCGACTTCGTCTTGGAATACACGTCGAACGCCACGGCCAGCAGCAGGACCATACCTTTGACGACCTTCTGCCAGAAGGTGTCGATGCCCATGATGGACATGCCGTTGTTGAGGATACCCATGATGGCACCGCCGATCATGGCGCCGACGATGGTTCCGATACCGCCGGTCGCGGACGCGCCGCCGATGAAGCAGCCTGCGATGGCATCAAGCTCCACGCCGTCACCCGCCGTCGGGGCAGCCGAATTGAATCGACCCGCCGCCACAATGCCGGCCACTGCCGCCAGCAGACCCATGTTCGCATAGACCAGGAACATGACTTTCTTGGTCTTGATGCCCGACAGTTCCGCGGTCTTCGAGTTCCCGCCCAAAGCGTACACATGTCGTCCAATGACGGTCTTGTTGGCAATGAAGGAATAGACAATGATCAGAACCAGCAGCAGGATGACGATGTAGAGCAACCCGTTCGCCATGGCAAGCCAGATGGCGAAGACATTGATGAGCGCCATGTAGAAAATCGCCCCGAGAATGAAGAGGTTGATCTTCGGCACCACCAGGTTGTATTTGATTCTGGTCTTCCGGTCGGAAAGCCTCAGAAACAGGAAGACAATCGAACAGAGGAAGCCGACGACCACCGTGGTCAGATCGATGCCCAATTCAGTCGTTTTGAGCATCTTCCCGATAAAGTCGGGAACGGTTTTGGAAGCGATGGTCACATAAAGGTCGGGAAGCGGAATGGTCTGACCCCCAACGAGAATCAGGTTGGTGAACCCGCGGAATACCAGCAGGCCTGCCAGTGTCACGATGAATGCCGGAATCTTCATGTAGGCAATCCAGTAGCCCTGCCACATCCCGACGAGTATGCCGACGCCCAATGCGAGGACGATGGAAACCACAACCGGCAGTCCCCACATAACGCTGAACACGGCGGAACACGCCCCGACAAGACCGACGATGGATCCGACCGAAAGGTCGATGTTGCCGCCGGTCAGGATGCAGAACATCATCCCGATCGAAAGAACCAGGATGTAGCTGTTCTGCTGGATGAGACGGTCAATGTTGATCGGCTTGAGCAGGATGCCCCCGGTGGCAATCTCAAAGAACAGCATGATGACGATCAGCGCCAGCAGCATGCCATACTGACGGATGTTTTTCCGGAACAGGGTTGCAATGTTGTTCAAATACAAGCCGTACTGGTGGATGTTCTTCCGGAACATGGCCGCGATGTTGTTCATACCCTTCCTCCCCTACAGTCCGGCTGCCGCCGCGGCGGCATCTTCCGTGACCTTTTTCCGTTCGTTGGCCACGATGCAACGCATGATGCTTTCAGGATTTGCCTCACCGATCGGCATTTCCCCGACAAACTCACCTTCATCCATGACATAGACGCGATCGCAGATCCCAAGAATCTCCGGCAGTTCCGAAGAGATGAAAACCACACATTTTCCCTGATTGGCCAGCTCGTTGATGATCGTGTAGATTTCATACTTCGCTCCGACATCGATGCCGCGCGTCGGTTCGTCAAGGAACAGAACATCCGGCTCCGAGAACAGCCACTTTGCAATGATCACCTTCTGCTGGTTTCCGCCCGACAGGTTGCCGGCCAGCTGGTAGATGCTGGATGACTTGATGCGCAGCATGTCCCGGTATTTTTCAGCAATCTTGACTTCCTCGTGCATGTTCACCACGCCATGCCGGCTGATTTTCTTCAGATTCGCCATGGTGATGTTTCTGCGGATGTCATCGATCAAAACAAGTCCCGCGCTCTTCCGGTCCTCCGTCAGATAGGCGATGCCTTGATCAATGGCCGCACTGACAGTCGTCATCTGCACTTCCCGGCCATCCTTGAGCAGGGTCCCCCGGATGTGCTTTCCGTAGGAATGCCCGAAGATGCTCATGGCAAGCTCGGTCCGTCCGGCTCCCATCAATCCGGCAATGCCGACAATCTCGCCCTTGCGGAGATGGAAGTTCACATTCTTGATTTTCACCCGGGTTTCATCCATTGGATCGTGGACTATCCAGTTTCTTACCTCGAAGCCGATTTCCCCGATATTCGGTTCGCGCTTCGGGTATCGGTCCAGCATTTCGCGCCCGACCATGCCCTTGATGATGCGCGCTTCGGAGATCTCATCCAACCCGCGCACCAGGGTTTCGATGGTGGAGCCGTCCCGGATGACGGTGATTTTGTCCGAAATCCGGGTCACTTCGTTGAGCTTGTGCGAGATGATAATGCAGGTGATGCCCTGCTTCTGGTTCAGCTCGATCAGCAGGCTCAGCAAATGGTCCGAATCCTCGTCGTTCAGTGCGGCGGTGGGCTCGTCGAGAATCAGCAGCCGCACATCCTTGGACAATGCTTTTGCGATTTCGACCAACTGCTGCCTGCCCACCCCGACATCCTTGATCAGGGTCGTATGATCGATTTTCAGACCGACCCTTGCCATCAGCGCAATGGCCTTTTCATTGGTTTCATACCAATTGATGACACCGCTGCTGTTTCTTTCATTGCCAAGGAAGATGTTCTCCGCAATGGACATATAGGGATTCAAGGCGAGTTCCTGGTGGATGATCGCGATGCCCAGCCGTTCACTCGACTTGATGTCGGTGAACGCACAGGTTTTCCCTTCATAAACGATATTGCCCGTATAGTCGCCGAACGGATAGATTCCACTGAGCACCTTCATCAGCGTGGACTTTCCGGCGCCGTTCTCGCCGACAAGCGCATGGATCTCTCCTTTGGCCACACTGAAATTCACATCCTTCAGTGCGACGACACCCGGAAATTCCTTCCGGATATTCTGCATTTCCAGGATTTTTTCCGCCATCTTGTTCGCTCCTTCATACATCCGACTTCCGCCGCCGCAGGCGCAAGGGTTTCAGCCAAGTGCTCCAAACCTGCCGGTCATACAGCTATCCGATGCTACAGGCGTATGGGTTCCAGACAGGAATTACCCTTTCGGGAGACGCGCAACCAGCCCAATTGCAGGATGCCGTGCTGCAAACCGGACACCAGGCCGCGGCGCTTCATGCCGCAGCCTGGTGTCCGGAAAACTTGTACCAGGAGTCCGACGGGCCCTTGTCGGGGCGCCGGCGGTGGGGGGATGAAACAAGTAATATCCCGACAGTGCCTTAGGGCTTGGAAGAAAATAACCTGCTCTATGAATTCCCGAAAACAATGGCCAAACCTGTCATTCTTTTCAGGAAAAGAGCAGGTAATTTTCTTCCGGCGCTTTACTTCAGCTGGTCAGCTGTGTAGTAGCCGCTTTCAACCAACAACTTCGTGTAATTGTCCTTGTCCGCGAACACAGGCGCGCAGAGGAAGGAAGGAACAACCTTCACACCATTGTCATAGGTCTTGGTATCGTTGACCGGCACATCGGTCTTGTTCATGATGGCGGTGGTCATCTTGACGACCTGGTCCGCCAGGGTGCGGGTATCCTTGAAGATGGACATGGACTGTTCGCCGTTGATCATCATCTTGACGTTGATGACGTCGCAATCCTGGCCGGTGAGAACCGGGAAGGGCTTTTCGGCGGAGCCGTAGCCGGCTGCCTTCAGGGAGGCGACGACGCCCTGTGCGAGGGAATCGTTCGGGGAGAGAACAAGGTCAAGCTTCTTGTCGGCATAGTTCGCGGTCAGCAGATTGTCCATGCGGGCCTGGGCACCTTCCGGCTTCCATCCCTGAATGGCGATCTGTTCCATTTTCAGCTGGCCGGACACGCAGACGAGTTTGCCGCTGTCGAGGTAGGGCTGCAGCACATCCATGGCGCCCTTGTTGAAGAAAAAGGCGTTGTTGTCGTCGGGAGATCCGCCGAAGGCTTCCATGTTGAAGGGGCCTTTTCCAGCGTCGAGTCCGAGTGCCTTCACGATGTAGTCGCCCTGAATCTTGCCGACCAGGTAGTTGTCGAAGGTGGCGTAGTAGTCGACATCGCCGGAATCACGGATGAGGCGGTCATAGGCGATGACCTTGATGCCTTCTTTGGCGGCGGAGGCGAGAACACCCTTCAGGGCTGTGCCATCGATGGAAGCGATGATGATGACTTTGCATCCCTTGGTGATCATGTTCTCAATCTGTGTGACCTGCTGGTCGACCTTGTCGTTGGCGTATTCCAGAATGACGGTGAATCCGGCTGCTTCGAGCGCCTTCTTCATGTTTTCGCCGTCCTGGTTCCATCGCTGCAGGGATTTGGTGGGCATTGCGACGCCGACCGTTTTGCTGTTGCTGGTGCCGCAGCCGCCGAAGATCAGCATGGACATGGACATGGCAAGAATGAGCAGCAGGGAAACGAGTCTTTTCATGATTGTTTCCTCCCTTATACTTTGGCTTGTGAAGTGTGCCGTCGTGCTTCCGGGGAATTGTTCGAAAACAGCTTGTTCCATGAATACCGGAAACAAATGATTTCTGAACGGTTCCTGTGTTCTGCATCACCGGCAAAGCCATCATATCAAGGTGGTTGGCGAAACACCCTGCACAAAAAGGAAATGAATCATGAATCTATTCGCTTGTTTTTCCGCACACCGGGCGGGTCTGACTTTTTTCTCCGTCTTTTGGGAAAAAGGTGAAAAAATGCTGGCGCATTTCCTCAGGTTATTTCTTTCCAAGCCCAAAGAGCCGGTTATTCCTTTCCAAGCCCTTATTCCCGTGCCGGACGTTCCTTTTCCGGAACATTCCGAAACACTTCGTCATAGGTATGGAATCCATCCCGGATGACCGTCTGCACCAGATTGTCCCGCTTGACGAGAATGGGTTGGAATTTGACATACGGTACCTGGAAGGAACCATCGTCAATGCTGTCATCCGCAACCGGTTTCTCCCCCCGGGCCAGCAGCACTGCCGCCTCCGCAGCACTCTGGGCGAGTTCCTTGATGGGTTTGTAGACAGTCAGATACTGCGTACCTTCCGCGATCCGCTGGCAGGCCGACAGATCGGCATCGTGTCCGACGACCGGAATCAGGCCGGCCATGCGGTTTTCCGCGAGGGCACGGATGGCGCCGCCGGCAAGCCCGTCATTCGCGGCGATGATGGCATCGATCCGTTTGTCGTCCGTCAGCAGTCCATGCACATCCGAATAGGCATTTTCGGGGCGCCACGCTTCCGCCCAGGTTTCCGAGAGCATGCTGATATCGTTATTCTGAAGGGCTTCGGCAAGGGCATCGCGGTATCCCTGATTGAACAGATAGCTGTTGTTGTCGAGCGGTGAGCCGTTGATGATGACATACTGGCCTTCAGGGGCCTTCTTGAGGAGTTCGCTGCCCATCAGGTCGCCAACCCGCACATTGTCGAACGAGATGTAGAGATCCACCCCGGCATCCCGAATCAGCCGGTCGTAGGAAATGACAGGAATCCCTTTTTTTCGGACGGATTTGATGACATCCGAAAGCCCGTCCTTGTCATAGGGGATGACCACCAGCACGTCAACCCCGTCAGCGGTCATCTCCCGAATCTGATTTTCCTGTGTGGCATTGTCCTCGTTGCAGTTCTGGACTATCACCTCGGCACCAAGCTCCTTGGCCTTCGCGGAAAAAATGTCGCGGTCGCGGTGCCAGCGCTCCACCACGACGGAATCAAGCAGAAGCCCGATCCGCAGGGTATCTTTCTCCACCGGGACAGAATTGCCGCCGCAGCCGCTCAGAAGAACGGCCAATCCTGATGCCAGCAGGGTCAGACGGATGATGTGCTTCATGTTCCTCACCTCCTTGCGAATTCCGTAGGAGAGCATCCCGTTTGTTTCTTGAACAGTCTGCTGAAGTAGTTCGGGTCTCCGTATCCGACTTCGTAACAGATCTCCTTGACCGATTTCTCGGTCTTCTGCATCAGTTCCTTGGCATGGTCGATCCGGAGGGTTGTCAGGAAGTCAATGAAATTCGTGCCGGTTTCATCCTTGAACAGGCGGGAAAAGTAACGCGGGCTGATGTTCACACGGCTCGATATGCTTTCCAGGGAAATCTCGGACGCATATTCGCTCTCCAGGATTCTGCGGGCCGACTCGATGATGCGGCTGGTCTTTCCGGATCTGACTTCCCGTATCCGCGCCGCAATCAGAAGAATGCGCTGCACATACCAGTCCTGAAACAGTCTTGCATCCTGGAAACTGAACATTTCCGTCAGATAGGTCTGGAAATCCAGCAGCCGATCTTCCTGCACATCGTTTTCCGTGGCGATGCGGTGCGCCACCACCATCCATTCTATCAGTTTGTTGCGGCATTTCGGTTCTGCTACGGGCAAAGTGGTGAAAATCTGTTCAAGCACATCTTCCAGCAACTTTTCCTCCCCGTCCTCGAGGTTGGCCACCAGAATTCGCTCGAACCGGTTCAGGTCCAGTCCGGACGCCTCATCGGGATGCACATCCATGATGTGGATGATGCAGCCGTTCCGGGCCAGATGCAGGGCCCGGATGGCCTCGTCGCAGGAGGCGGCCATTTCTGCGACGGGACGCAGGCCGCCGATGCCGATCCGGCAGGACAGATCCGTGCGCTCCGCCAGCACGCCCAGCACTTCTTCCGCCAGATTGATGGCGGAAAGGCGCTGTACATATTCATTCATCGATTCGGATTCCATCATGCAGGCAACGATGCGGTTCACCATCATGGGTCCGACCAATGCGACCTGACGATTCTTCAGCAATTCATGCACGGCCGGATAAATCTTCTGCGCACGGATTCCGATGCCGATGGCATTGTCATGGCCTTCGGACTGCGGATCGAACAAATCAATCACCATCATGTAGGAGTGGCTGGAAGAAAGGTCGAAGAGGTCCCGGTATTTCTCAATCTCACCCCCGAGTTCCTGATGGAGCAGGATGGCGTGGATGAATCCCTGTTCCAGCACGGGCAGGAGTTTTTCCAGTTTTTCCATGTTCTCGAGGTCGCGCTGTCTTTTCCTCCGTTCGCGTTCGAGTTCGGCCGCAGCCTTGGCTAGGATGTCAAGAAGCATCTGCCGCTTGAGCGGTTTCACCACATAGTCCAGGACACCGAGTTCGATGGCCTGCCGCGCATACCCGAACTGCTCGTAGGCGGAGATCACAATGAACCGCATGCCCGGAAGGCGCACCTTGATTTCCCGGATGGCTTCGATGCCGTTGATGCCAGGCATCTTGATGTCCATCAGTATCAGGTCCGGCAGTTCCTGTTCGGCCTTCAGAATGGCCTCCCGACCGGACTTTGCCGTCGCCACCACGACAAAGGAATCCACGTCGCGTTCCACCAGAAAACGGATGGAATCCAGCACGATCTGTTCGTCATCGACCACCATCAGCTTGAGCATGAATCGACCTCCTTGGCAGTGTGCTCCGTGTCGACGGGTTTCCCGGTGTCGGTCGATTTCTCCGTGTCGGTCGATTTTCCCGTATCGCCAGATTTTCCCGTGTCGCCAGATTTCTCCGGACCGCCGGGTTTCGGCATGATGACCGTGATCGTTGTGCCGACCCCGACCGCTGAATCGATGCGCATGACATCCTGCTGGCCCGTGATGAGGCGGAGCCGCTGGATGACATTGGTCAGCCCGATGCCCGTGGTATGGCCGGTTCGTCCGTTCCCGCTCCCGGAGGGTTCCTCCCGGCTGCGTCCGAAGATGTCGCCGATGATGTCCGGTTCCATCCCGCAGCCGTTGTCGCTGACCGAGATCTGAACCCGGTCCGCCATGTCCGCAACATGGATCCGGACTGTTCCGCTTTCCGCATTGCGCAGTCCGTGGATGCATGCATTTTCCACCAGGGTCTGGATGCTCAGGGGCGGAATGCCGATTTGCAGGACCGGATCCTCCAGGTCGAAGACAAATGCGATGGATTCCCCGAACCGGACCTTCATCAGCTCCGCATAGGCCTTCACATGCAGGATTTCCTCCTGGAGCGTCACAATGGAGTCCGGCTTTCTGATGTTGTACCGGAACAGGTCCGACAAATTCTCCAGAAATTCCGTGGTCCGGTCCGACCCTTCCATGACGGAAAGCTGGATGCCGGCATTCAGCGTGTTGAACAGGAAATGGGGATTGATCTGGGCCTGCAGCGACTGGAGGCGGGAAGAATCCAGCAGGTTCTGCATCTTCATGTTCTGCATCTGCTGCTCCAGCAGCATGGTTTCGGTATCGGATTTGTCGTGAAGTTCGCGGATGTAGGTCCGGATGGAATCCTTCATGCGGTTGAAGGCCTGCGCCATGACACGGATTTCCTCTTCGCCGGTCACCGGGATTTCGGGGGTTTCAAAATTGCCGGTGGCGATTTCCTCGGACGCGTGGGAAAGACGCACAATCGGATCCGTCATCTTGTAGGTGATATACAGCACCAGAAAGATGCTGAGGACAATCATGTCGGCAATCATGACGATGCTCGAAATCTTGAACCACCCGATGTTGCGGATCTGGTTGTTGTACAGATCGGTGTTTTTCTGAAGCTGCAGGAGATTCAGGGTGTCCGCATAATCCCGGATATGTCCCATGGTGCGGTTCGCCAGATCATAGTGGTCGCTGTAGCCGGGATCCCGCGCCCGTCGGGCATCGATCGCCAGATTCGCCTCCTCGAGGTAGGAGGGAATCATGTTGAGGATATCCCGCATGTACAGATTCTTTTGCATCGTCCTGGTGGAGTTGGCTTCGAAACGCTGCAGCCTGTCCGTCATCCTGCTGAAAGTCAGCAGATTGTCATTGCTGCGCGTGGTGAGGAATCCGTAGAGGTTCGTGTTCGCTTCTTCCAAATCTCCGAGCAGACCATCCAGCAGGGTGGACGTTTCGAACATGCCGCCCATGTTGTCAGTCAGATTGGAAAATGCGAAAAAGACATAGAGGCTGATCGTGCTGCTGAGGATCGTCGTGGACAGAAACAGAAACAGCAGACGTTTCCGGATGGTGTTGGACATGTTCCGAATGAAGCGCATCATGCCGTTCCCCCTCCTCAGTCCGTATTCCGGATGGTTTCCAGACCCACATCAATGAAATCGGGAACCGGTTGTCCCTTCAGAACACGACCCATGGCCTCCACGCTTCTGTATCCGATGGTATCCGGATTTCGGGCGATCGTGCCATAAAGGACCCGTTTGTCCAGGAGGTCCTGAATCTCCGGGGTCAGATCCGTTCCGATGATCTGCACATAGCGCAACCGGTTCAGATCCAACACGGTCTGCGCCGCCGCGACGGTGTCCCTGGCTGTCATGCAGGCCAGCACCGTCACCCCGGGATTGTGGGTCAGAATGTCCCGGATCGTGTCTTCCGCTCCGAAGAAGGCGTTGGTTCCCTGTTCGATTCTGACAATCTTCAACCCGGGATTCTGCGAGGCGATATCCTGCAGACCTCCAAGTTTCAGGCTGCTCTCGGTATCGTTTTCCTGGTTCAGCCCCCGGTAGACGACCGCCATTTCCGCCTGGTATCCGGTGGCCTCACCCGCCAGCCGGGCGGCAAGCGTGCCGAATTCGAAGGAATTGGTGCCGACATAGCAGCTGCGGTTCGAGGCCGGCATATCCTCTTCGACGGTGATGAAGGGGATCCCCTTTTCCTGCGCTCGCATGACGGTTGGTGTCAGGGAATCCCGCCAGGCCGGCTGCAGGATGATGCCATCCACCCGTGCGTCTATGGCTGCTTCCAGGACAGATGCATAATTGTCCGCACCGCCGGCGCCGGCGCTGTCCGCAATCTCCAGATCCATGCCGTTTTCTTCCGCGGCTCGTTTGGCTCCGGTCAGGAAGGTTTCCCGGAAACTGCTGTCGATGTTGGAAAGCTGGATGAAGACATGGGGTCTGTCGGGTCCGGTCTGCGAAGCATTCTGGTTGGCGGACGCCATCTGTCTGGCGATCAGGCCTGAAAGAAACAGGGAAATGGCCAGGGATGCCACAAGGATCCCCGCCAGCAAGGCAATCATCAGTTTTTGGAACGTGTTGAGCCTGTATTCCCGCATCCGACCTCCAAGAGGGATTTAAAAACGACAAAAAGACCGGCCAATCATCATGCAACCGGAGACTGACCGATTTTCAGTATATCACGCCGGACGGGAGCAAGCATCAGCCTCACTGACCGCTTACGCAATCCACCTGTCCGAACAATTTGTCCAATCGCGTGCGTGCTGCTTCCGGCAATGGCGGCATGAGAATGCTTGCGAGGTTATCCGCAAGGTGACCGACATCGGAGGTTCCGGTCAGGATGACATCAAGCCCTTTCGTATGTCTGCAATACCGGTAGGCTGCCTCCATGATGGTCTTCGAATGCCCGTTTTCCACCAGAAAGTCAAGGACGCCATCCTGTCCCGCCCATTCCATGCTGATCTGACCCGCATCCGCCATCTTCCGCACATCCCGTTTCAGCTGCTCCGGGTTCGACAGCGCGCTGCGCACGGCAAACATGCAGAGCGTCCCAATTCCGCGCTTTGCCGCCATCGGCAGGATTTTTTTCGCGGCGGAGGGGTTCAGCAGACTATGACCAACCATCACGACATCCCAGCCATCGTTCTGAAGTGCCTGTCCCAGCATTTCATGCCGTGTATCGGTTCCGAACATTTCCGTGATGCCGATGAAGCGGATTTTTCCTTTATCACGCATCCGGACCAATTCCGGGAGGAAACGATCCCGGATGTCCGGATACAAATCCGGCAGAACGCCATGGAGATGCCAGATGTCAAGGTAATCGGTCTGAAGCGCTCTCAGGCTTTCATCCAGAATAACTTCCAGTTCCGCTGATGCCCGAAGGTCCCCGGTATCAGTCTGCGGCGGAAATTTGGAGGACAGGAGATAACGGTCCCTTGGAATGCCTGAAAGACCCTTCGCAACGGCGGGATGTGTGCCGTAATTATAGGCTGTATCGAAGAAGTTCACCCCTTGCTCATAGGCATGCCTGACAATTCCGGCAGCATTGTCCATTCCCCTGGAAAACAGACCGAGGCGGCTGTGGCCGCCGCATCCCAGTCCCGCGACGGATGCCTTCAGACCTGTATTGCCCAACTGTTTGTATTCCATGTGGTTCTCCTTCCTGTTGCATTGTTATCAGTCATTTTCACGACCTCCACCTGTTCTTCCCATTTTGTTTTCCAATCGTTCTTCAATTTCTTCGATGGATGGCAGGCTGCTCTTCAAGGCAATTGGTATCTCCTGCAACAATTTGTATTCACTGACACCTATGGGTTTTGTCATATCTTTTAGTGCATACTCTGCAACGATTCTATTCTTCTCCTTGCAAAGGATAATGCCAATGGAAGGATTGTCATGCTCCGATTTCATTTGACCATCCACTGCTGAAAGGTAAAAATTCAATTTACCTGCATACTCCGGTTTGAACTTCCCCGACTTTAGCTCGATCACCACATAGCATCGAAGTTTCGTATGATAGAACAATAGGTCCAGATAGAAATCTTCTTCACCGATCTCAAGGTGAACCTGATTCCCAACAAAGGCAAATCCGGTGCCGAATTCCAGCAGAAGCTTCGTGACCTGCTGAACCAACTGCTTTTCAATGTCGACTTCATTCATTTCCTCACGAAAGGTGATGAAGTCAAAGATATAAGGATCCTTGATGGTCTCGTTGGCGAGTTCTGATTGCGGGGAAGGCAACGCCCTTTGGAAGTTTGTTGTTTTTTCGACCAGCGACTGCCTTTCATACAACTTCGTCTCTATCTGATGAACAAGGACATTGCGTGACCAACCGTTTTCAATGGTTTTTGCGATGTACCAGTTCCTCTCTGTAAGATTGGAGACTTTCTCAGTCAAGGTGATGATGTGATACCATGTAATTTGTGCAAGCACCACTTGCACAAATGATAGATCAGCGTACTCCTCGGCGAATCTCCGCATATATTTCAGGTTCCGAGCAGAGAATCCCTTTGAGTCCGGAAACTCCGAGGCCAGATCCCGAGCCAGTTTGTCGATGACCTTGCTTCCCCAGCCCTCAGAAGACTGATGCCTGAGAATGATGTTCCCGATGCTCCAGTAATGAAGGATCAGTTCCTTATTGGCTGCAAGAATTGCCTTATGTCTTCCGGTGAAAATCTCCTGCTTGATTTCGTTCAGGATGCCCGCATACGCAGAAATATTACTCACGCTTCGCTCCCTGCCTTTGCCAATTACTTTTTTATGGCTTGTAAATATTCTTTTCCAACTGTATTCGGTCCGGCTACGAATCGGCAACTACGGACAAAGACATTATACCCGCATTTCTCCAG
>JAIFNI010000197.1 GCA_020047785.1 Clostridia bacterium | reverse complement strand
CTCGCACCCGGTACGCCGGTGCTGACCGGTGCTGTGAAACGCGAGAAGGTTGAAATCACCATCGCGGAATATGACGGGTCCGTCCTGCGTCAGGGTGTGTATGACCGGTTGTCCGGTCATCTTTCCGCCACGGAAGGCCAAGTGACCTGGATTCACATCGACGGCCTGCAGGATCTGGACCTGCTGCAGGACATCGGTGCCCGCTACGGCATCCATGAACTCGTGCTGGAAGACATCGTGAATCCGGAGCAGCGCACGAAAGTCGAATCTTACGGCGATCTGCTTTATCTGGTCTGTCGAATGGCACGCATGCAGGAAGGCGGACAGGATCCGATTCTGGAGCAGCTCAGCCTGCTGCTTTGCGGAAATACGGTCATCACGTTTCAGGAGGATGGCGGTGACCAGTTCACGATGGTACGCACCCGCTTGAAGAATGAAACCTCCCGTCTCAGGAACGATGGGGCTGATTATCTTGCGTACTCCCTGCTGGATGCCGTCGTGGACAACTATTTCGATGTGCTGGAAGCCATCGGCAGCCAGATTGAACAGGTGGAGGAGCTCGTTCTGACGGATACAGGCCGGAAACCGCTCCGCCGCATCAATCGTCTTCGCCGCCAGCTGCTGAACATGCACCGTGCCATCTGGCCGATGCGGGAAATGGCCGGTGCGCTCGAACGGGGAGAGTACCATCATATCAGCAAGGATACAACCGTTTTTCTCCGGGATGTGCATGACCACACCATTGTGGCAATGGAAACCATCGACTCGAGCCGGGACCTGCTCAATGGTCTGCTGGACATCTATCTCTCCGCCGCGAGCAATCGGATGAACGAGGTCATGAAGGTGCTGACCATCATCTCGACCATCTTCATGCCCCTGACATTCATAGTCGGCGTGTATGGCATGAATTTCAGATATATGCCGGAATTGCAGTGGAAGCTGGGATATCCGGCCGTCTGGATTCTGATTGTCGTCGTTGTGGGCTTCATGCTTTGGATTCTGCGGAAAAAGAAATGGATTTGAGGAGCGGCACCGCGCAGCAGGAAGCGGCACCGCACACCATCGCACCGTCCCGATCCCTGCTTGACAAACGAAAGAATCGCCTGTAAAATGTTCACATTCCACGTGATATCGCTTTAACGAGATGAAGTAATGAAGAGGTGAACTGTCGTGAAGAAATGGAACATCTACACGCCTGACGGCGTTGCCGACATCCTGTTTGAAGACTGTGCCAGGAAGCGGGTGCTGGAATCCGATCTGCGTGCAAGTTTCACCGTGGCCGGCTATCGGGAACTGGAAACTCCCACGCTGGAATACTACGATGTCTTCGGCGGTGAAAATGCCCTGATGCGTCAGGAGCAGATGTACAAGATCACGGACTCGCAGGGACGGCTGATGGTCCTGAAGCCCGACATGACCATCCCCTTGGCGCGTCTGGCGGCCACCCGGTTCAAAAACCCCGTGTGGCCGATGAAGTGTTTTTATGTGGGCAACACGTTTTCCGCCGATGAGGTTGGTGGGGGACGCCAGCATGAGTACACCCAGGCAGGCGTGGAGATTCTGGGCACCAATACCCCGGAAGCGGATGCGGAAGTCCTTGCGGCGGCCGTTCTGGCCGTTCTGGCTACAGGACTCGCGGAATTCCAGATCGATGTGGGCCAGGTCGAGTTTTTCCGGGGCATCATGGAGGAATCCGGCCTCCTGCCGGCGGAGATCGAGGAAGTGCGCTCCCTCATCGACAGGAAGGACTTCGTCGGCGTCGAAGAGGTCGTCGGGCGCCACAACATTCCCGAACACCTGAAATCATTGATTCTTGACCTGCCGAAATTATTCGGATCCAAGGAAATCATCCAGCGTCTGGAAGGATTTCCGATTGGCGCCAAGGCAACCCTCGCGCTCGAAAATCTGAGGCGTGTGCTGGAGATTCTCGAAGACCGGGGGGTGGACCGATATGTCTCCGTGGACCTCGGCATGGTGCAGAGCCTGAACTACTACACGGGCATTGTGTTTCGCGGATACACGCACGGGGTCGGGTTTCCGATTCTCTCCGGAGGCCGGTATGACAGCCTTGTTTCCCGCTTCGGACTCGATTGCCCCGCCACCGGCTTTTCGCTTCGCGTGAACATGGTGCTCATGGCGCTCGAACGGCAGCTTCGCGAGCGGGAAACGCCACCGGGCGGCATTCTGATCACCTATGCCCCGGGTGGACGCAAGGCGGCCGTCCGGGTCTGCGACACATTCAGGGCGCAAGGCCGCGTATCGGAGCTGGATATCACGGGCGGCGGTGCGGAAGCGGCGAAGGCCTATGCGCTGCGACACGGACATGCCGTTCTTGTGACGGTGGATGCGTCGGGAAATGTCGAGGAATGCGCCTTGAATCGGACAGGATGCGGACAGGAAGGATACGGACAGGAAGGAAGCGGACGGAATGAAGGCGGACGGAATGAGGAAGCATCCCCGTTGAAAAAAGACAGGAATCCGGAAGGAGAACCGACATGAGATATCTGACCATCGCCCTGTCAAAGGGCCGCCTGGCGGAACTGGCCGCTGTTCTGCTGGAAGGGGCGGGTGTGGACTGCACCGAGCTGAAGGAGAATTCGCGAAAACTCATTCTGTCGGATGAAAGGAACAAAATCCGTTTTTTCCTTGCCAAGCCGGCGGATGTTCCTACTTATGTGGAATATGGCGCGGCCGACATCGGGGTCGTGGGTCGCGACACCCTGCTGGAGGAAGGCCGGGATTTGTATGAAGTGCTGAATCTCGGGTTCGGCCGATGCAAAATGTGCGTGGCCGGTCCGAAGGAACTCGAAGGCCGCATGGACGACATCACGATTTCCCGCGTGGCCACAAAGTATCCCGAGGTGGCCCGCCGTTATTTCCGGCATCATCGACGCGAATCCGTGGAGATCATCAAATTGAGCGGTTCCATCGAACTCGCTCCGCTGGTGGGGCTGGCCGATGTCATCGTCGATCTGGTCGAGACCGGCAGGACCCTGAAGGAGAACGGACTGGTCGTGCTGGACGACATCGCGGACATCAGCGCCCGCATGATTGTGAACCGGGTTTCCATGAAAATGGAGAACGCGCGCATCGGGGCGCTCATCGAGGGAATCCGCAGACAGTTGTAGACGGGAAAGGTTGCTTCCCGAAAGGAATGATGCGTGTATGAGACGTTATGGAATAGATTCAGAAGATGTCAACGTATTGTATCGGCTGCTGGAAACCCGCAGTCCGTCCGAACGCACCGGCGTCGCGGAAACGGTGCGGGGCATCGTGGAGACCGTCCGTCAGAGCGGGGATGCGGCACTGCGGCAATACACGCAGGACTTCGACAAGGTTTCGGTTTCCGGGATCGAAGTGCCTGCTTCCGTGCTGGATGCGGCACTGGCCGCGCTTCCCGCCGAACTGCGCGCCACCATGGAACGTTCTGCGGCGAATATCCGGAAATTCCATGAGCGTCAGCGGACAAATTCCTGGTTTGACGCCACGGCGGACGGTTCCATCCTCGGCCAGAAGGTGACCCCGCTCGAACGGGTGGGGGTCTATGCGCCGGCAGGATCCGCCCCACTGCCGTCCACGGTGCTGATGGATGTGATACCCGCCCGGGTGGCTGGCGTGGGGGAAGTCATCCTTTGTTCTCCACCGGACGCGAAAGGCTCCGTGAATCCGCTCGTGGCGGCTTGCGCGAGAATTGCGGGTGTTGACCGGGTCTTCGCCGTGGGGGGTGCCCAGGCGATTGCCGCCATGGCCTACGGAACCGAAACCGTTCCTAAGGTCGACAAGATCGTCGGGCCGGGCAACATCTTTGTCACGATGGCCAAGAAGCAGGTGTTCGGCGTCTGCGGCATCGACATGATCGCCGGCCCCTCCGAAGTGCTGGTGCTGGCCGATGAATCGGCCAATCCCGTTCATGTCGCGGCGGATCTGCTTTCACAGGCCGAACATGATCCGTTGGCTTCCTCCGTACTGGTGACCACCTCCGAAACACTCGCCGCCGCAGTGGAACTTGAATTGGTCCGGCAGACCGCCCTGCTTCCCCGTTCGGACATCGTACGGAAATCCCTGACGGATTACGGCGCCATCGTCACCGTGAAGACAATGGAGGAAGCCGTTGCCGTCTGCAACCGGGTTGCGCCCGAACACATGGAGATTGTCACGGTGGATCCGATGTCCCTGCTCGGGAAAATTCGGAATGCCGGCGCCATTTTCCTCGGACCCTGGTCTCCCGAGCCATTGGGCGACTATTTCGCGGGACCGAATCACACGCTGCCCACCGCAGGCACGGCCCGGTTCTTTTCCCCGCTGTCTGTGGATGACTTCGTGAAGAAATCCACAGGAGGCCTTCCGGGCGGCGGCCGCCGATATTGTGCGGTTCGCGGAAGCCGAAGGTCTGGATGCCCATGCCGCATCGGTCAAGGTGCGCATGGAGGGGGGAGACATCGCATGAGCCGCTTCTTCAGCGACACAACACGTGGACTGACTCCGTACATCCCCGGCGAGCAGCCGAAGGACGGACGATTCATCAAGCTCAACACGAACGAAAACCCCTATCCGCCCGCACCCGGTGTGGAACGCGTGCTGCGGGAGATAGCCCCGGACGCCTTGAAACTCTATCCGGACCCTGAAGCGCTGGAACTGCGGAAGGCCATCGGTGCCCATTACGGGGTCGACCCATCCCGCGTGTTTGCAGGCAACGGGTCCGATGAAGTGCTGGCCTTCCTCTTCCAGGCCTTCTTCGGGCGAACCGACCGGATCGCCTTCCCGGACATCACCTACAGTTTTTATCCGGTGTATGCGAAACTGTACGGGATTCCGTATGAAACGGTTCCGCTGTCGGAAGACTGGTCCGTGGATTTCAGCGCCTATCCCGCCGGATTGAAGGGCATCGTCGTGGCCAACCCAAACGCCCCCACCGGCATGGCGCTTCCGGCTTCCGCCATCGAAGCGCTCCTGCAGGCCCGTCCCGACACCCTCGTGATTATCGACGAGGCCTATGCGGATTTCGGCGGGGAATCCGTCATTCCCCTGACGGACCGGTACGAAAACCTGTTGGTCGTGAAGACCATGTCGAAGTCCCGGG